>DASQVJ010000743.1:0-9842 GCA_035640835.1 Bryobacteraceae bacterium | reverse complement strand
GCAATCGCGCTGTTACTGCTGCGAACCCTGACTGGCATGGTGCTGCTGTTCGAAGGCGTTTCCTACGGCAGGGAACCGACACTCGCGCTGCCCGGTTTGTGTACCGCACTTGTTCTAGTTGGCTCCGGTGTCTGTTTGATGCTTGGTGTTCTCACTCCGTTAGCTGGCGCGATCGCCAGTGTGGTGTTGTTAGCGCTCGCTGCATCCGTCCTACCGGTTCGCACATCGACGTTGTTCGATCAACGGATCATCCTCGTGTTGGTCGAAGCAATTCTCGCCGCAATCCTGCTTCTGGGTCCTGGCGCTTTGTCGATCGACGCTCGCCTCTTCGGCCGTCGCGAAATTATCATTCCGTCCGCTTTCCCGCCATCGGATGGCTAGCGGATACCACTATGGAGTACCATTTCGATCCGCCCTCGGAGTTAACGAGAATCCAGCCCATCGAGTGATGTGCCGTTCGCTGCTTTCCTTCATAGTTCAAATAGGAGAGAACGCAAACGATGCCCTTCATCACAGTCAAAGACGGTACGGAGATCTACTACAAAGATTGGGGAACGGGACGCCCCGTCGTCTTCAGCCATGGCTGGCCCTTAACGGCCGATGCGTGGGATGCGCAAATGATCTTCCTGGCATCGAATGGGTTTCGGTGTATTGCCCATGATCGCCGCGGGCACGGACGGTCCGGCCAACCCGGCGATGGGAACGACATGGATACGTATGCGGATGACCTCGCCGCGTTAACGGAAGCGCTCGATCTGCGGGATGCGATCCACGTAGGCCATTCAACGGGAGGTGGCGAGGTCACGCGCTATATCGGGCGCCACGGCACCAAACGCGTCGGGAAGGCGGTTCTGATCAGCGCGGTTCCGCCGCTCATGCTTCAGACTCCTGCCAATCCGGGCGGGCTGCCGATCGACGCTTTTGATGCACTTCGCGCGGGCGTTATCGCCGATCGCTCTCAGTTCTTTCGGGACTTCTCAGTTCCTTTCTACGGCATCAACCGCAAGGGCGCGAAAGTCTCGCAGGGCGTGCGCGATTCCTTCTGGCAGCAGGGCATGCTGGCGGGACACAAGAACGTTGTCGATTGCATCAAGGCGTTCTCCGAAACAGACTTCACCGAGGACCTCAAGAAATTCGACGTTCCCACGTTGATCCTTCATGGCGACGATGACCAGATCGTGCCGATCGGGGCAGCCGCAATGATGTCTTCCAAGCTCGTGAAAGGGGCCGAATTGAAGGTCTATCCGGGGCTGGCGCATGGGATGTGCACGCTCAACGCGGACCAGATTAACGCAGATCTCTTGGCCTTCCTTCAGGCCTGAAAATCGATCAACCAAGCTGGAGAATTACCGACTATGCACGCACTAACCGACGAGGTTGAGATCAGTCGAGCGTATCAGCTGGCGCTGCTCCTCACGAGAAGCGCTGAAGGCGCGATGTGTGCCGTCGAACAGGCCATCGAGCACGGGTCGCACGAGGACCTTCTTCGAAGCACTGTCGCCGTCGCAGCCAACTGGGTCGGCCCCGTCGACCCGCCCTGCAAGGATCTCCCGACGTCATACGACGCGTAATGTCGTTGCCCCGCATGCAACGACATTGCTACGTGCTCCGCATCCTGGAGGGCATGTCTGCCGGTGAGTGCGCAAGCCTCCTCAACCTAGAACCCCATGATGTGAATTCGATCGCGGGAACGGCGGCCGTAGGGCTCGCCGAACCCGCGAAGGGTCGAGATTTGAAAGTAAGGCACATAAAATCAGTAGCTTAGGTCGGATTGGCTTCGTTTCGTCAAAAAGCCCGCTATGCGCTTTTCCCTAACCCGAACTCACCCGCAACGGGACAGTAACAAACGCGCGAAAGAAGATATGATCAACCAATGTTCTTTCGTCTCGCTTGCACCCTCATCGCCTGTGCATTCGTTTCAATAGCCCAGGACGCTCGTGGAACTCTGCTCGGACGCGTGACGGACGCGCAAGGCGCCAGCCTTCCTGGCGTGGCCGTCAAGGTCGTCAACAATGCCACCCAAGTCGCAGTCTCGCCAACCACTAACGCGGAAGGAAACTTCGTAGCGCCCTATCTCCTGCCAGGTCTTTACACCGTCACCGTGGAGATGACCGGATTCAAGAAGTTCGTCCAGAACGACGTTCAGTTACGCGTCAATGATCAGGTCGAGCTGAATGTCCAACTCCAGGTCGGGGACGTCCTCGAAACCATAGAGGTCACGGCGCAGACGCCCTTGTTGAGCACGGCCGAGGCCTCGCTGGGCCAAGTCGTCGATGAGCGCCGTATCACCGATCTGCCGTCCTTCGCCGGCAATCCGATGGATCTGGTTCACCTCGCACCCGGCACCGTTAACGGTACGAATCTGCGACTGCGTAAGGCGCCGTTCAACAACGCGCCGAGCCAGTTCAGCACCGATGGCGGCGGCAATTACCAGAACGAGTTTTCGATCGACGGTGTCGCGAACACCTACTCCGATGGCACACAGCCGCGAGTGGCATTCTCGCCACCCCAGTTCGCGCTCAACGAATTCAAGATCCAGACCACCGCCTACGACGCCTCCATGGGTCACACGATGGGCAGCGTGGTGAACGTGAGCTCGAAGGGCGGCACCAATGAGCTCCATGGAGAAGTGCACTGGTGGTTCCGCAACAAAGCGTTCGACGCTCCCACCATCTTTCAGAACCGTTCAGGACAGAGCCTGGCGCAGTACACAGATAATCGCTACGGCGGCTCCGTCGGCGGCCCAGTCGTCATCCCGAAGCTTTATAACGGTCGCAACAAAACGTTCTGGTTCTTCGGGTATGAGGGCAACAAGTTCCAGGATCCTGCGAACCAGTCCGTTTCCACCGTGCCTATCGATGCTGTCCGCAACGGCGACCTGTCCGCGTACCTTGCTCTTGGCGCGAATTATCAGGTGTACGATCCAGCCACGACCGTGCAGAACGCGGCCGGACAGTTTGTTCGTCAGCCGTTCGCTGGAAACATCATTCCGCAAAACCGCATCAGCCCGGTGGCGCGCGCGATCATGAACGCCTGGCCCCGTCCAAACCAGCCGACCACCAACCGCGAGTTTCGCAATAACTACTTCCGCAGCTCCAAGGCGCTCGAGGACTACTGGACAACCATCGGGCGTGTCGACCATGCCTGGTCCGAAAAGCACCGGATGTTCCTTCGGCTGCATCGCGACTATTGGCAGGAAGATAAGAATCGCTTTCTTGACGCCAACGACAACATCACCGGTATCATCCTTAATCGCGTGAATCGCGGAATCGCTCTCGACGATGTGTTTGTGTTTACACCGACGTTCCTGCTGAACGTCAGGTACGGCGTCACAGCGCAGGAGTTCCCGGAGCAGCGCGTCAGCCGCGGATTCGATCTCTCGACACTCGGCTTCTCGCCGAACCTGGTCGGTCTCATCCCTCGCGAGATGGCAACGTTCCCGCGCGTCAACGTTCCGCCCTTCACGATTCTCAGCAATTGGGAAACGGGCGACGGCACAACTTCCTCCCTGTTGCATCATCTCAGCGGCAATCTGACAAACCTCAAAGGCGCGCACACCATGCGGTACGGTGTCGATTTCCGCGTCTACCGCGAGTTTCGCAATCGCTTCCAGGAAGCTGTCTCGCCGAACCTGGTTTTCGATTCCACCTACACTCGCCAATCGAACGTGTCGGCAAATCCCCAGCTTGCAGGTGAGATTGCCTCGTTTCTCTTGGGCATTCCTGGGATCACTCCTGCGAATCCGAGTCTTCCTGCGAACTCTCCTGGGAACTTGTCTGCCATGCAGCGCGCGGCCAGCTACGCCGAACAGGACAAGTACTGGGGCTTCTATTTCCAGGACGACTGGAAAGTGAGCCGTAAACTGACCATCAATCTCGGCCTTCGATACGAGTACGAGACACCGATCACCGAGCGCTTCGATCGCGCCGTTGTCGGGTTTGCCTTTGATCAATCAAACCCGATCGAAGCCGAGGCACGAGCTGCTTACGCCCGCAACCCGATCCCTGAACTCCCGGTGTCGAGCTTCCGCACCACGGGCGGTCTCACCTTTGCCAACACCAACGGCAATGGCCGGGGCTACTGGAACGCACCGACGAAGAACTTTCAACCCCGCATCGGCATTGCCTATCAGCTGACGCCCAAGACGATCATTCGAACCGGCTACGGCATCTTCACCGGAAGTATCGGCGTGAACTATGCGAACACTATCCAAACCGGCTTCAGCCAGTCCACGCCCATTCAGCCTTCGCTCGATAACGGCTTGACCTTCGTTGCATCATTGGCGAACCCCTTCCCGAATGGCCTCATCGAGCCGGCGGGTGCGGGAAACGGACTGCGAACCAACCTTGGCCAAAACATCGAGTTCTGGGATCCGAACCGCCGCAATCCCTACGCCCAACGCTGGTCGTTCGGAGTGCAGCGGGAGTTGCCGAAGCAAATCCTCATCGAGATGTCCTACGTGGGTAACCGCATCACTCGTCTGCCCATTGCGCGTAACCTCAACGCACTTCCCAACCAGTACCTTTCCACATCCCGCGAGCGCGACCAGGCTCGCATCACCTTCCTCAACCAAACGGTCGCAAACCCATTTCAAGGGCTCGACTCGGTGTCCGGCGCCACGATCACCCGGCGTCAACTCCTCCGACCCTATCCTCACTTCGCGGACGTGATTCGGCAGGAGAACATCGGTTATAGCTGGTATCACGCGCTTCAAACCCGCATCGAGCGCCGCTTCGCCCAGGGCTTTACGTTCCAGCTTTCGCACACCTGGAGCAAGGCAATGGAGGCCCGCGAGTTCCTGAACCCTGCCGACATTACTCCTTCTGAAGTGATTTCGGAACTGGATCGTACCCACACTTGGCGTGCATCCGCCATCTGGGAGCTACCGTTTGGACGAGGTCGTCGCTTCGGTGCCAACATGGCTCGGTTTGTTGAGTTCTTTGCCGGCGGATGGCAGCTCAATGGCATCTGGCAGAACCAGAGCGGACAACCACTCGCGTTCGGAAACCGCATCTTCAATGGGGACCTGAGTCAAGTGTCGTTGCCCAGCGATGAACGCTCGGTCGACCGCTGGCTTCGTATTGATCCGGCAACGGGACGAGCCTACGGCTTCAACACAAGTGCTGCTCAACAGCTAGATACCAACTCGCAACTGCGCACGTTTCCACTTCGCTTTAGCGGAATTCGCGGACCCGGTCAGGACCGCCTCGATCTGTCCCTATTTAAGAATTTCCGCATGACGGAACGTATCACCACCCAGTTCCGCGCCGAGGCGTACAACGCGCTCAATCACCCGAACCTTGGAAACCCGAACGCCGACCCGACCAACGCCGCCTACGGCACCATCACGAGTCAGGACTCACCGCGCAGCTGGCAGTTCGCATTGCGCGTGAGCTTTTAGCCGATAATCACACAGGGCCCGCATCGGCTTGTACCAAGTCGAGCGGGCCTTTCTTATTCCCCGATCACTTCCTGATATCGTTCCCGAGGCGGAGGCTGCAACGACGGATTCCGCATCAACATCCGGGCGCAGGCATTCCAACGAAGGATGGCGTCGTCGGTCTCGCTCGGACTGAGCTTTTGGGCGCGTTCGAAGCAGTCCATCGCCTCTTCCAACGCCATGTATGCGGCGTGATTCGAGCCCGGTGTCGCTCGGCGCAAAATCACTTTCGCCATTCGCTCTGCGATGATTCCGGCGAAGTATGTCCGGTTGTACTCGTCCTTCAATCTCGGAAGCAGCTGCTCGGCATCGCGTCTCGCGGTCCCGTGATCGAACTGGTCCGTAATCGCGAGCAGGAGAATGACCAGGGCATCCTGGTTTTGCGAGTCGATGCGCAGGATATCTTCGCAGATGCTCTGCGCCTCAGAAGGTTCATTGAGGAGCCGGTAGCGATGCGCCTTGTTCAGTGCGTGGGGCACGGCGTCCGGCGAAATGTCCTTGAGTTGATACTGCATGGATCAATCTCCTTTGCCCGACTTCGATGTATGTGGCGACCCGGCGGGTGCTCCTTCACCCAAAGGGGCGACTGCGCCCGCAGTTTCGGCTTCACTCGCTTTGCTGCTCGATCGAAAGATGCGGAACAGTTTTGCCAGCGGATCGTAGTACTCGTCCACAACGCGCTCCTTCAGCGGAATGATCGCATTGTCTGTGATGGCGATGCTCTCCGGGCAAACCTTAGTGCAGCACTTCGTGATGTTGCAATATCCGATGCCTTGCGCGTGGCGCAGGTCGCGGGTGCGGTTCGCCGTGTCGAGTGGATGCATCTCCAATGCTGCGGTGTATGTGAAGTAGCGCGGTCCGATGAACTTTTCGTGCAGATGATGGTCGCGCAGGACGTGGCAAACATCCTGACAGAGAAAACACTCGATGCACTTGCGAAACTCCTGCACTCGATCAACGTCGGCCTGATCAATACGCCAGGTCCCATCGGGCGCATCAGGCTTCCGTGGCCGGAACGGTTGGATGGCCTCCTTGACACGGAAATTCCACGAGACGTCCGTCACCAGGTCACGGATGAGAGGGAAAGCCTTCATTGGCTCAACGGTGACCGGTTCCGATAGCTTGAGGCTATTCAGACGAGTCATGCACATCAGCTTCGGCATTCCGTTGATCTCGGCCGAACAAGAGCCGCACTTACCGGCCTTGCAGTTCCAACGCACGGCTAGATCGGGCGCTTGCGTCGCCTGGATCTGATGAATGGCGTCGAGCACCACCATGCCGGAGACCACCTCGGTGGAGTAGTCCAGGAAATTACCTTGCTTGCGATCACCTCGCCACACCCGGAATGTCGCTGTCTCGCTCATTGCATGTCCTCAATGACTCGCTTTAACTCGGGCGGCATCTCGGGAACCGGTACCCGCCGCACCTGCATGCTTCCATCTTCCGCCTTCGAGAGGAGGATGTTCACTTTGCCAAACGACTCGTCCTTGTTCGGGTAATCATCGCGAAAATGTGCGCCGCGGCTTTCCTTGCGCTCGATGGCTGCTCGTGTGACTGCCTCCGATACCGTCAAGAGATTGCGTAAATCGAGAGCCGTATGCCAACCCGGGTTGTACTCTCGATTGCCCTGCACACCTGTTTCGGCAGCTCTCTTCCAAAGTGTCTGCAAATGACCGAGGGCACACTCGAGATCATCCTGGCGCCGCACAATCCCAACTCGGTCTTGCATCATCTCCTGCAACTCCTGCTGGATCACATACGGATTCTCTCCGCTTGGTCGTGCAAAAGGAGCGAGAGCTTCCGCCGCGGCCAACTCGATCTGCCTCGAATCCGGGCTCGGGGTTCCACTCGCCTGCGCGAACTCAGCCGCACAAGCTCCCGCGCGGTTGCCGAACACCAACAGATCGGAGAGGGAGTTTCCGCCAAGCCGATTCGCGCCGTGCAAGCCGGCCCCACACTCGCCGGCGGCGAACAGGCCGGGGACATCGGACATCTGCGTATCGGCATCCACGCGCACTCCTCCCATTACGTAGTGAGTTGTTGGGCCCACTTCCATCGGCTCCGCGGTGATGTCGATGTCCGCAAGCTGCTTGAACTGGTGATACATGCTCGGCAGTTTGCGCTTGATGTGTTCGGCCGAGTTTGGCATCTTCGACTTGATCCAGGAGATGTCGAGGTACACACCGCCATGCGGGCTACCTCGACCCTCTCGAATCTCGCGCACGATACAGCGAGCAACGTGATCCCGCGTCAGCAACTCAGGAGGCCGGCGCGCGTTCTTGTCGCCCTGCGTGTACCGCCAGCCCTCCTCCTCGTTATCGGTCGTCTGCGCTCTGTAGTTCGGTGGCACATCGTCGAACATGAAGCGGCGGCCTTCGCTGTTCCGAAGCACGCCACCCTCGCCGCGTACGCCCTCGGTGACGAGGATGCCACGGACACTCGGCGGCCAAACCATTCCGGTCGGATGGAATTGCACGAACTCCATGTCCATGAGCGTTGCTCCGGCATGATACGCCAGCGAGTGGCCGTCGCCGGTGTATTCCCAGCTGTTGCTGGTGATCTTGTAGGCGCGCCCGATACCGCCTGTTGCCAACACCACCGCTTTCGCAGGTAGCACTTTGAAGCGTCCGCGTTCACGGTCGTACGCGAAAGCACCGGCGATTCGCCCGCCACTCTTCAAGAGAGTGATCACGGTGCATTCCATGTGAACTGCCATGCCTTGGTGGATGCCGTGGTCCTGCAGTGTCCGGATCATCTCGAGACCGGTGCGATCTCCAACGTGCGCCAGGCGGGGATACTTGTGGCCACCAAAGTTACGCTGCAGTATGCGCCCGTCCTTCGTACGATCGAAAAGCGCGCCCCATGCTTCGAGTTCACGAACCCGGTCCGGTGCCTCTTTCGCGTGCAGCTCCGCCATGCGCGGATTGTTGAGATACTGCCCGCCTCGCATGGTGTCCGCGAAATGAACGCGCCAGCTATCGCGATCGTCAACGTTCGCCAGCGCCGCTGCGATGCCACCTTCCGCCATCACTGTATGAGCTTTGCCGAGCAGGGATTTTGAAATTAATCCGACCGATACGCCCTTGCTCGCGGCGGCGACGGCTGCTCGCAAGCCGGCTCCGCCCGCTCCGATGACCAAGACATCGTACGGATGCGTTTCGAATTGAGGCATCAGAGGATTCTCCAGTCGGTCCACACACCCATCGAACACATTCGTACATAGAGATCCGCGAAACCGACGGAGAAGAGACTGAGCCATGCCCACCTCATGTGGTCACGGTTCAAGCAGCTCACGAAATCATAAGCCTTTTTGCGAGCAGGTCGTCGCGAAAGCTCGTCGATGCGGCCGCCGATCAGGTGGCGCAACGAATGACAACTCGTGCAATACAGATAAAGCAAAACCACATTCGCCACGAGCACGAGCGTGCCCACTCCCACTCCAAAGTGCACCTGCCCGTCCGGTCCCGTGAACCACATCGCCTCCCACGCGTCGTATGCCAACACCGCCCAAACGGGGAATGCGAGGTATAGGAAGTATCGATGGAAGTTCTGGATAATCAGCGGAAACGAACTCTCACCGCAGTAACTCTTCCGCGGCTCGCCGACGGCACAGGACGGAGGGTCGGCCCAAAACGCTTTGTAATATGCGCCCCGGTAGTAGTAACACGTCACTCGGAACAGGCCCGGAGCCCAGAGAATAAACAGCGCAGCAGAAAAGGGCAGGAACGATGGATACCAGGACGGCTTACCGCCGAACCACGCGTGCTCCGGGTCACCAAAGAATTCGGGCGAGTAGAAGGGCGAAAGGTATGGACCATGACGGTAATGGTCGCCTTGCAATGCCGCCCACGTTGCGTACACGACGAAGGTTCCCAAGCCTAGAAAGGTCAGTAAAGGCTGTACCCACCAAAAATCCCGGCGCGAAGTTCGGCCGAAGCCCTGGGGAGTCACAGGTACGTCGATGGAAGACATAGAGTGTTGGAGACTCTATCTGACGGCGACGCCCTCCGTCAACACCCCAACGTAAAGGTCAGAGTCGAATACGGCCTGGGTCATCGTGATCTCACCCTGCGCCCAGGCGCGCCGAGTTCGATGGCCCGGCGCGGACGGTCGTCCCGGGTCGGGCCTCCTCGAAGTGGTGCGGCACATGCTGCGCGCCGTCAGCAAGCGTCGCTCGATTGGCTACAGGCTCTTAATTCAGGCTTTCATTCTGCGATAGCGCCGGATCAGAGCGTTGGTCGAACTGTCGTGTTTGAGCGCCGGTTCGGACGCGCTCTCCAGTTCGGGAATGATGCGCTGGGCGAGCACCTTGCCCAGTTCGACACCCCATTGATCGAACGAGTCAATCTTCCAGATGGAGCCCTGAGTGAACACCGAGTGTTCATACAAAGCGACGAGCTTG
>DASQVJ010000742.1:0-4612 GCA_035640835.1 Bryobacteraceae bacterium | reverse complement strand
CATCGACTCGAGCATCTGCGTCGCTGTGATGACGAACTTGCCGTGCTTGCGCGCCCTCTCGATAATCGACTTCTGAATAAACGGCACTTTCTCGAGCGCCATTTCCACGCCGAGATCACCGCGCGCGACCATCACACCGTCCGACTCCTCGAGAATCGCATCCAGGTTCTTCCAACCCTCAGGCTTCTCGATCTTCGCGACCACCGGCACCGGCGCCTCCGCCTCCTCCAGAAACCCGCGCAGCTTCACCACATCCTCGCGCCTGCGAACAAATGACAGCGCGACAAAATCGATGCCCTTCTGCAGTCCCCAACGCAGGTCCGCGATGTCCTTCTTGGTGAGCGATGGCGAAGACACGTCGACGCCCGGCAGATTGATTCCTTTGCGGTCGCTGATGGGACCGCCCGAAACAACCTCGCAGACTGTGTCTGTGTTGGTCTTTTGCACAACGCGAAGCTCGACGCTGCCGTCCGCCAGCAGCACGCGGTCGCCCACCTTCACGTCTTTTGCAAATTCTTTGTAGCTGACCGATGCACGTTCGCAAGTCCCGTTCACCTGCTCGGTCGTGATTGCGAAGCGTGATCCCGTTGTGAGTTCACAGCCTCCGTTCTCGAAAGTGCCGAGCCGAATCTTCGGGCCCTGCAAATCGAGCAGGATGCCTGGAAGTATATTGAGTTCGGCTGCGACTTCCCTCACCCAATCGATCCGGCGTTCATGGTCCTGCTGCACTCCATGGCTTGCGTTGAGTCGAAAAACATCAACGCCTGCTTGCAGCATGGAGCGTATCGCCTCGGGCGAATCCGTTGCGGGCCCGAGTGTAGCGAGAATCTTAGTAGTTCGCATGCAAAGGTGTGCGGTACGATGACGTTTCCCCCATTATGCCCCTGTACCAGGTCATCCTCCTTGCGTTTGTGCAAGGCGTCACTGAATTTTTACCGATTAGTAGCTCTGCACATCTCGCCCTTGCTCCCTGGTTACTCGGTTGGAAAGACCCAGGGTTAACATTCGACATTGCCCTCCACCTCGGCACATTGATAGCGGTCATCGTTTATTTTTATAAGGATTGGATGCAGTTGATCGCTCAGGGCTTCGGGTTTCGATATGGACAGGATCCGGACTTGAAACAGAATCCTCATCTTTTGTGGCTGCTGGCTGCGGGCACCATCCCGGTAGGGATCGCAGGCGTTGCCTTTAGCAAGCAGGCCGAGACAACCTGGAGAAGCCCTTTCGTGATCGCGACCATGCTGATCCTCGTGGGTGTCCTCATGTGGATCGCTGAAAAGAGAGGAACTGGCACACGATCCGTCGGCGACATCAGCCCTTTTGACGCAGTGTTCATCGGCTTGGCGCAGGCCCTTGCCGTGATCCCCGGAACATCGCGAAGCGGCATCACGATGACTGCCGGCATGTACCGCAACCTCGACCGCCCCTCAGCCGCTCGCTTCTCCTTCCTGCTCGCCACTCCGGCGACAGGCGCAGCCGGCTTGAAAGCGCTCTACGATCTGTACAAGCTCGGCGGCGTCAGTCCTGAGCAGCAAACACAGTTCATCATTGGCATCGTAGTCAGCGGACTCACCGGTGCTTTCGCGATTTCCGTGTTGCTTCGCTTTTTGCGCCGTCACAGCACGCTCGTTTTCATCGTCTACCGAATACTGTTGGGTATAATTGTGGTCGCTCTGGCTTTTTCCCTCCGCGCGGTCGCGGAATGAGATTATTAGGACCCACCAAATACCCACGTCTCAACGAGGGCACGGCCGTCGTGTTTCTGCTGTTCGGCCTTATTTTTCTGCTCAGCCTCGTTTCGTACCATCCGCACGATCTCTCATACAACACTGCCGCGCCCGTTGACGCCAAGCCTCTGAACCTGATCGGCCGGTTTGGTGCGCACACCAGCGACTTCACACTCCAGGTCTTCGGATTAGGCGCACTCAGTCTTCCGATGCTGCTTCTGCTCCTTGCCTGGAAATGGCTGCGATCCGAAGCAATTGAGGCGGGTCTTGTGAAGATCATCGGTGCGACATTGTTGGTGCTCGGAATCTGCACAACGTGCGCGCTGGGTCCTGAATGGAAGCCGTTCGCAGGCGCCATCCCCGCCGGCGGACTGGTCGGTATGCTCCTCGCCGACATGCTGACGGCGCAGTTGAATCTCACTGGGGCCGTGCTCACCACCATCGCGAGTCTTCTTATCTCTCTGTTCCTGATTTCGAAGTTTTCGTTTGGTTTGCTTGCCCAATGGCTCTCAGGACCTGCCGCAGTCCTCAACCGGCAGTATGCGAAGTATTCGGCGTGGGCCGAGCGTCGGCGGCATCGAAAGCTTACGAAGAAGCAGGCTGCAGCTGAGGCGGTTCGGGAAGCTCCCGACGCCGTTCCTCAGGAATACGCGCCGCCAGCAGAAGAGATCACGCGCCCCACCCGTCGCCGTCGCACAGAACCGGCCGAAACACCCGCACCCGAGCCGGCTTACACATCCAACTCCAACGTTGACCAGGAGGAACTGCCTCCACCTTTCGATCCTGACGAGATCCCGATCCGCACTCTGGCCGATTATCAGGCACATAACCCTTCGCCTCGACCGGCTCCCGTTCAGCAACCTGAGCCTGTTCCAACAAGCGCCGCTCCTGACTTAAAGCCGCGCAAAACACGCTCGCAGTTTCGACAACCGTCGACCGAGTTGCTGCACGAACCTGCCGCGCGAGCCTCTTTCGACAGTCAGGAGTTGAAGGACATCGCAGCCCGGATCAAGGCAAAGCTCGAGGAGTTTAACGTGCTCGGCTCGGTGGTGCAGATCAACCCCGGGCCGGTTGTTACCACGTTCGAATTCAAGCCCGAGGCCGGCGTCAAATACAGCCGCATCACAGCGCTCACCGAAGATCTTTGCCTCGGTCTGCAGGCCGAGTCTGTGTTGATCGAACGCATCCCGGGCAAGCCGACCGTCGGCATCGAAGTCCCCAATACGAAGCGCGAAGTGATCAGCCTCCGTGAAATCCTCGAGTCCGAGGAGTTTCGCAACTCGCAATCGCCTCTCACCATCTCACTCGGCAAAGACGTGAACGGCCGAATCAAAGTGGCCGCACTCGAGACCATGCCGCACCTGCTGATCGCCGGTTCAACGGGATCAGGTAAGTCGGTAATGCTGAACACGCTGATCATGTCGCTGCTCTACAAGTCTTCGCCGCATGATGTCCGGATCATCATGGTGGATCCGAAGCGCGTCGAGCTCGGTATGTACGAAGGCATTCCGCACCTGCTGACTCCGGTGATCACGGAGGCTCGCAAGGCAACGAACGCGCTGAAGAATGCGGTGCTCGAGATGGAACGGCGTCTGAAGCTGCTCGCACTGCAGGGCGTTCGCAACATCGATCAATACAATCGCAAAGTCCGGCAGATGCAGTCGGTGCCGCGCAGCCTGTTTGAGGACGGTGTGACGGAGCCCGAAGAAGAGCTCGAGCCGCTGCCCTACATCGTCATCATCATCGACGAGCTTGCGGATCTGATGATGCTCGAACGTAACAACGTGGAAGAGGCGGTCACACGTCTCGCACAAATGGCCCGCGCCGTTGGAATGCACCTGGTGCTCGCGACTCAGCGTCCGAGCGTCGACGTCATCACCGGCTTGATCAAAGCGAACTTCCCCGCGCGCATCAGCTTCCGCGTCGCGACACGCGTCGACTCCCGCACGATTCTCGACGTGATGGGCGCCGAGCACCTGTTGGGCAAAGGCGACATGCTGCAGCTTCCCCCAGGATCCGCGCGACTCACTCGCGTGCACGGCGCCTACGTGTCCGAGTCCGAGATCGTAGACGTGGTGGAGTTCTGGAAGAAGCAGGCGACGCCCGAGTACGACAAGTCATTCCTGGTAGCGCCGCCTTCTGACGACGAGGCGGAAGCCGACAGCGAGCTCGAAGAGTTCGATGGTGCGCAGGATCCGATGTATCAGGACGCGGTGCGCGTGGTGCTCGAGATGGGCAAGGCCTCCACTTCGACACTGCAACGCCGTCTTCGACTTGGTTATGGCCGCGCTGCCCGGATCCTCGACATGATGCAGCGCGACGGCATCATCGGGCCGCCCGATGGAAGCAAGCCACGCGAAGTGCTAAAGCGTCCAGACTGGCTTGCCGAAGTGGAGCAGCAGGTGCGATAGTAACGACGAACTGAATGGAAGTTTTGTTGTCTTCTCCCGGCGTCGACCTCACGACAGCTCTGGTCGAGCGCTTTCGGCGAGATCCCGCCGCACAACTGATTGTTCCCACGGCGACCCTCGGCGAGCACCTCCGCAACGAGCTCGCGCGAAAGGGCGAGCTTGTCCGGCCGCACCGCATCACAACATTTTCGAAGCTTTTGTTTAGCGCGGCTGAAGGGTTTACGACAGCTCCTTCGAGTGCTCTCGAGTGGCTTGTCGGGGAGTTGCTGGAGCGTTCGGCTTGGAGATCCTTCGAGCCGGTGCGTCATGCCCCTGGATTCCGTCGAGCACTGGTGGGCGTTGCTGAGGAACTACATGCTGCCGGTGCGAGTGCTATCGATGTTTCACGGATCTCGGCAGATGACGGGGTCACGTCCGACCTCGCGTCGCTTCTCGCTGAACTCGAAACGAATTGTCGCGAGCATGGTTGGC
>DASQVJ010000741.1:0-6587 GCA_035640835.1 Bryobacteraceae bacterium | reverse complement strand
AGCCCCGCATCTTACCGGCGGGCGCTGCGCTCGCACGAGAGAAGTAGAACCAGGAGCGTCCCGGACCCTTTTCGGCTCGACCTACATGTTCGAATGGTTCTGTCCACAGGCCCAGGCATAGCGTCGCTTCATGAACGCGTGGAACGCGAGTTCCACGCGTCGCGGCAGGACGTGTATGCCTACCTTGTGACGCTCGGATTAGGGCCTGCGGAAGCACAAGAGGCAACGCAGGAAGTATTCTTGCGGCTCTATATGGCGTTGAAGGATGGTGCCGTGATCGAAAACAGCCGAGGCTGGGTGTTCCGCGTTGCGCACAATTACGGACTGCAGGTGAAGGCGAAGCAACGTCCCAAAGCCGGCCTTGAGGCGCTCGCGAAAATCGCGTCTCAGAGCCATCCGGAACGACAACTGCTCGAAAAGGAGACCGCGAGCAGAATGGAGCAAGCTCTTCAAACGCTCTCTCCACAACAGCTCCAATGCCTACACCTCCGGGCCGAAGGCCTCCGTTATTCAGAGATCGCCGAGGTGTTGAGTATCAGCAGTTCCACCGTGAACGAGTTTGTGCGACGCGGTATTCGCAAGATCAGGAAGGTGATGAATGTTTGAAATCCATCCGGATGAGAGTCGAATCCTGCGGCTACTGGACGGTGAGATTCCGGAAAGTGAACGCGTCGAAGTAGAGCGGCACCTCTCTGATTGCAGCGAGTGCGCCGAAGCGATGCAGCAGATCGAGTCCGCATCTGCACTCTTCAAGCGCCGCCACCAGGAACTGACCCGCGCCGCTGTGCCTCCGATGCCGTGGTGCGACATTCGCGAAAAGCTTCGCCAGGCGGACACCCAAGTGATGTCGAAGACGCTGCTTCTGCCTGAGAGGCCGCCTGAGGCGGTACGGATTTGGTGGTGGGGAGCAGCCGCTGCCGCCGTGGTTGGTGCATTGCTTGTGGCTGGTTTGCCATTTGGGACGAAGCTGAATGCGGCAGAGGTGTTATCGAAAGCCGTCTCGGCCGAGCAGGCTCAACCCGTTGCAAGGCGACATATCCGAATCAAAAGCGGGAGATTCGAGTATGTGCGTCCGGCGGTGCTTCGGACACCTGAGGACGCGCTCAAGCGCCGACAACCCGACCCGTTGAGGGCTCGCTTCGTAAGCGCTCGATTCAACTGGGACAATCCGCTCAGCGCTCAATCGTTCGCGGAGTGGCGTGGATCCCTTCGTTCACCCGAGGACAGAGTGATCATCCTGAACCGCTCCGATCTGGGCCCCGGACGACACTACCGAGTGCGGACCAAGAGCGCCGATGGCGTGCTTGCAGAGGTTTCGCTGACCCTACGTGCTGACACCATGCACCCGGTTCAGGAGTCGTTCCAATTTCGATCGGGCGAGTCCGTTGAGATCACGGAAGCGTCCGACGTCCCCGTACAGGTGCCTCCTCCCCCGCACCTCGCGTCGGGTGAGCAGAAGCAAGACTCACCAGAGACCACGGACACAATAAGCCCCGAAGAAGAATTGAGAGTGCTGGCCGCTTTGCATTCGATCGGTGCCGATCTTGGTGAGCCTATCGAGGTAGTGGTGCAGCAGAATCGAATCCATGTCAACGGCCTGAACCCTGGCCCACGTCGACAGGCGCAGATCCGCTCCGCCCTTGCCGGGTTACCCGATGTGCTGATCGACTTCGAAGCGCCGGTCAGCAATTCACATGGAACCGTTCGGCAGGAATCGACCCGCGTAGACACATCGACTCCGCTGCAGGCGCGACTGGAAGAGATTGTCGGCGGTCGTGCGGGCGCAGAGCGTTTCGTAAACGAGGTGCTGGATACAAGCGACCGTATTTTGACTCGAGCATACGCGCTTCAAAATCTCGCAGCCCGTTTCCCGGTCGAACGGGAAAGCGAGATGGGGAGCAACGCACGCCAGATACTGCGAAAACTCGTGCGGGATCACAAGACCGAGATCGATGCTTTGGCTCGCCGTCTACCGGAACAGCTCAGCCCCGTTCTCAATGGCTCGCCGCGTCCTGCGCCGTCCATCTCTTGTGACACTTGGCAGAGTTGTTCCGGAGCGCTCATGGGGGCCTCTAAACAGTTGGACGAGGCATTGAGCACCGGCTTCGCTTCAGCCGACCCCGAGAAGTCCCCGTCCGATCTTGTCTCACAAATTCAGTCGGCGCTCGCTGCCTGGCTTGCTGCTGTTTCCGCGTTCAAGATCGAGGGATGAACGAATGCGATACCTGATCCTGCTGATCGGTACAGCGCTCTCGCTGCACGCGCAGAACCGTGCACAGGTATTGGGTGTTGTTCGCGATGGCTCCGGAGCAGTGGTTCGGGACGCTGCCGTCACCCTTCTGAACCAGCAAAACGGGGTGCGACGTGCATCTCACACCAACGATGAAGGACTGTACAACGTCTCCAGCCTGCCTCAAGGTAGCTACAAGATCACAATCAGGCGGAGTGGCTTTAGAACTGTTGTTCGATTGGGTGTAGAAGTAGGTCCCACGGACGCGGTTCAGGTCGACTTCATGCTCGAGATCGGCAGCATGCAGGAGACGGTCACTGTACATGGCAACGGTACGGTGCTGAACACGGCCGATGCGTCCACATCGACCAGTCTGAATCGGGACACGATCGAGCAGTTGCCTCTCAACGGGCGAGGACTCCTTGGTGCGGTGGATTTCTCGCCCGGCGTGCTGGCAACGCCTGCGACCGCAGGAGAAGCTGGGCAGTTCAGCGTCAATGGGCAGCGCCCGAACACCAACTACTTCATGGTGGATGGAGTGAGCGGGAACAACTCGCTTCCGGGTGCAGGTTTACCCGGCCAGTTCTCAGGCGGATCGTTGCCGTCGATGACAGCGATCGGAAGTCTGGAGCCGATCGCTGGCAGCAGTTCGATCGAGCAGGTTCGCGTCCAGACTTCTATGTTCAATCCTGAGTTCGGAAGAATGCCGGGAGCCAACATCGCAGTCTCGTCCCGTTCAGGCAGCAACGAGCTGCATGGAGATCTCTTCGGTTCCTTTCGTCATCGGGTACTCAGTGCATCGGATCCGATCGCCGCGCGAGCCGCTCTGCCCGCCCCTCCAATGAACATGGGGAGATTCGGGGCGACGGTTGGAGGGCCGATCCGAAAAGAGCGGTCGTTTTTCTTTGCAGGCTTCGAAACGCTGCAATTGCGACAGCCAGTCGCGTGGATAACAGCATTGCCGGGCATGGACGCCAGAAGGGCCGCTCCTCAGCACGTTCGAAGTCTCCTGAGCATATTGCCGACTCCGAATGGAAGGGCACTGGATCAGCAAGCTTCCGAGCACACCGCGCAGGTCTCCTGGCCGGCATCGGTGATTGTGGGGAACCTTCGCGTGGACCATGTTGTGAACTCGAACGCCTTGCTGTTCCTGCGCTACTCCGACACGCCTTCAGACAGTCAATCCGGGTTTCTGAACAGCAATGCCCTCTCCTTGCACACCCGTAGCCTGACGGGTGGTCTCCTAATGTCGCTATCGCCCACAATCACCAGTGATCTTCGATTCAGCTTTTCGGGATCCACCGCTGAGTCAACCTGGTCGGACCAGCTCCCACCCCCAGCGCGGGCCCTGCCAGAAGAGTTCTTCAGGCCTCCCCTGCGGGCCGTTTGGATCGGTGGCGTCGGACAGTTCCTTACAGGAGGCGCTGGTGCAGCAGATCAGCGTCAATGGAACCTTGCGTATACGATGGGCGTCACGGCGCGGCGACACCAGTTCCGCTTCGGTGTCGACTATCAGCGCTTGTCGCCAGATCGCAAAACTCCATTCAACGCGATAGTCGAGTCATACACGAGCCTCGCGTCAGTCATTCGAGGTGATGCCCCGAGCACAAGTCAGATCTCCGTCCCGCGAGGGTCAAGTCTGATCGAAACCTTCTCGTTCTTCGCTCAAGACACCTGGTTGCTCAGCGAGCGTTTGAGCTTCACCTTCGGTTCTCGCCTCGAGATCACTCCGGCTCCTTACTTCAGGCCCGTGCAGTCGGCAGACACAGGCCCAACAGGTCCCCCAGAAACCATTCCATCCGCGCCAAAACCGCTCGGCGTACCCGTTTACAACGCTGAAGCCGACACGTACAGGGCATGGACAACGCGCTATAACCAATGGGCTCCCAGAGCTGGCTTCGCGTATCGACTCACTCAGGATGGAACGGCGGTCCTTCGAGCCGGAGCCGGTCTCTTCTACAACCTTGGTCTGGCGGCAACAATCGATGCTTTGAACGGCCTGCCCTTCAATCGTTGGCGGGCCTTCGGAGCACCCCCTGAAACAGTAGCTGCTCCGGTCGACTTTCAGTACCCCTCTTCCATGCTGTTGCCTCGCTCGCTTCACTGGAACGTGAGCTTCGAAAAGGAACTTTCGGCGAGAACCACTGCTTCCGCTTCTTACGTCGGATCATTGGGGCAGAAGCTCCTGCGCCGTGAGGCGGCGTATGTGGCAGAGCAAATCACCTCCGTTATGGCGACCAACCACGGGCATTCCAGCTTCCAATCGCTTCAGCTCCAAATGAGCAGACAAGTGACGCACGGCTTGCAGGGAATGTTGGCTTATACCTGGTCACACGCTCTGGACAACGGCAGTTGGGACTCTGCGTTATACCGCGTGTACGGTGGAAATCGTGAGGATTGGGCGTCCGCCGATTTCGATGTGCGGCATTCGATTCGGGGTTACTTGACCCGCTCCCTTCCAAGTCTGCCGCGGTTCCGATGGGCTACCTCCGGCTGGGTTTTGACTACTGTTCTTGGTGCTCGAACCGGGTTCCCCTTAAGCATCGTCGCTAGCGAACCACCTTTCGGCCTCGATGTCGACAATATCCGGCCCGATCTGGTGCCGAACACGCCTATTTGGATCAGAGATCCCAGCGTTCCCCAAGGCAGGCGTCTGAACCCACTCGCATTCGCCGCCACCGGTAACAGCCGTCAGGGCACGCTGGGCCGCAATGCGATTCGAGGCGTTGGGATGGCGCAGTTGGACGCTTCGCTCGAGCGTCGATTCCAGGTGAGCGAACGCGTTCGTCTCGAGTTTCGAGCCGAGGCGTACAATCTTGCGAACAATCACCTGTATGCCGACCCGGTCCGTTACCTGTCAGATCCTCTGTTCGGTCAGTCCACCAGACTGTTAAACTCAATGCTCGGCGGTGGACGTCCCAGCACTGGTCTGACGCCCGCTTTTCAGAGTGGCGGACCAAGGACGTTCCAGTTAAAACTCCGACTCGGATTTTAGCGACCATCCTGAACCGAAGGCCGCATCTCTGAATAGAATCGGCTTCATGGGCAGGAACAGGCTCGAAGCCTTCTCTGATGGTGTCCTCGCCATCATCCTCACGATCATGGTTCTGGAGCTAAGGCGTCCACCGGGCGCAAGCTTTGCTGATTTGATGTCGCTTGGACCAGTTCTCTTCAGCTATGTGCTCAGCTTTGTGTACGTCGGGATCTACTGGAACAATCACCACCACCTTTTTCACGCCACAGAACGTGTCAACGGCGCCATCTTATGGGCGAACCTGCACCTACTGTTCTGGCTATCGTTGTTCCCGTTTGCCACAGCATGGATAGGAGAGCGAACCCTATCGCCGGTTCCGACCGCTGTCTACGGCTTCATTCTCCTGATGGCGGCAATTGCTTACTACATACTCCAGAGCTTGATCATCGCGGCCCAGGGACCCAACTCACGCCTGAAGGCCGCACTGGGTTCCGATTGGAAAGGCAAGCTCTCACCAGTGGTCTACCTCATCGCCATGCCATTCGCCTTCGTAAACCCTAAAGTCTCCATGGGTCTGTATCTTTTCATCGCGCTCGTGTGGCTCGTTCCTGATCGGAGGATCGAGCGAATGTACTCTTTGCACAAGGCGTCCAATTGAGGACGGTTCGGCCTTCAACCGCTAACGATCAGGCCCGACGAAGCCAGGTTGCCCTCCGCATCCACCGGCATCATCTCGACCAGCACCATCGGAATTCGCTCAACGGCCGTTGACCTCAACTTCCTGCTCCGTTGCCGCCTGAGGGCGCTGTCGCCAGGAAACTGGTATTGAATGTCTTTGGCCGGGCCGACCTTTGTCGCCTTGCGAATCTTGTCAAAATCCGCCTTCGACGAGTCCACCGTGTACGGCTTGTTCAGATACTCGCAGCCTTTCGGAATCGTTGCGCTTCATCGCCGACAACTTTCCCAAGGCTCTCATCCCAAAAGCGTTCTCGGGACCTGCAACCTGGTCCAGGAAGTTCCTGGCAACGATATACAGCTTGTTCGCCCGGTGCATCTCATCGGGCTCCGTCCGAGTCGCTGGAAGGAACCGTACAAATGGGAGCTGAACATCGGTGTCGAATCCGATACCGAAGGTGGGCCACCATCTCCTGCTCGAACTGCACCCCTGCGCCAGCTTGCGGTTTCCAGAACTGCCGGCGGCAACGGTAGTCTAAAAGCGTGCGATTCTCTTGGAAGCGCCGCGAGCCTCTGTTGCCATGGCTCCTGGTGTCGGTGACTTTCGTAATCCTCATTGCGCTCGGCTGGCTGCAGCTTCGCTGGGGCGCGCAGGTCGCCGAGGCTGAGAGCGGACGGATCCATCGCCAGCTGAGTTCGGCAGCTCAG
>DASQVJ010000740.1:0-7568 GCA_035640835.1 Bryobacteraceae bacterium | reverse complement strand
TTCCCGGAACCGGACCTGGTTCCGCTCCGTGTCAGCAACGAGTGGCTGGAGAGGGTTCGCGGCGAGATGCCGGAGCTGCCCCAACAGATGCGTAAGCGGTTCGTAGAGTCGTATGGGCTTCGGGACTACGATGCCCAGGTGCTCACGCTGACGAAGTCGTCCAGCGACTACTACGAACAAGTGGTGAAGACATCGGGCGAGCCCCGGCTTGCAGCGAACTGGGTGATGGGCGATCTTGCGGCTACGTTGAAGGCGGAAGCTAAGGACTACGCAGAGTCGCCGGTAAGCGCCGAGCAGCTGGGTGAGCTGGTTAAGATGATCGCGAAGAATGAGATCTCGAACAAGCTCGCGAAAGAAATCTTTCCCAAGATGTTCGCCTCAGGGAAGCGCGCGCGCGTCATTATGGAAGAGGAAGGCCTCCAGCAGATCAGCGATACGGGTGCGCTCGAGAAGATCATCGATGAGGTGATTGCGGCGAATCCGAAGCAGGTGGAGCAATACCGGGGCGGCAAGACGACAGTGCTCGGGTTCCTGGTGGGCCAGGTGATGAAGGCTTCGAGAGGCCAGGCAAGTCCGCAAACGGCTACGGACCTTCTGAAGTCGAAACTCTAGTTTTCTATGTCAGGTTGGCATGAAGCACGAACCGATCGCAGACAATCTGCTCTTCTGCAGCGAGCTTGTCGGCCTCAAGGTGTACGACACCCGGAGGCGAAAGATCGGTCGTGTGCGCGATGCGGCGCTCGTCCCGCTGGTGGACGCCACTCGCGTTGACCGCTTTCTGGTGGGCGGTGGCTGGGCTTGGCTCACCGTCCGTCACGATCAGGTTCGCTCGATCTCGCTGAACGGCATCTACCTGAAAGACGAACAGTTGGTGCCGTACCACTCCGACGAGTACATGCTGCGGCTGGTGAGGGATCTCCTCGACCAGCAGATCATCGATTCGTCGGGCCGGAAAGTCGTTCGAGTTACCGACATCACCTTCGAGGTTCAGCCGACGGAAGTAGGCGACGTGCTGCGAGTGCAAGAGGTGGACGTCGGCATGCGCAGTGTCCTTCGAAGGCTGATGCAGGGGGCTCCTGCCAAGTTCGTGCGCAAGCTGCAAGGGCCAATTCCGCCACACTCGATTCCCTGGGAGTACTGCAACATTATCGAACCGGATCCCCAGCGCCGGTTACGGCTCAATATCTCGAACGAAGCGCTCGAGAAGATGCACCCGGCAGATCTGGCGGACATTGTCGAAGAGCTGGGGCCGGATGATCGTGAAGCGATCATCGAGACCATCGACACCGAAGTGGCCGCCGAGACGCTGTCTGAAATGGATCCGGACGTGCAGGCCAGCATCCTCGAGTCGTTGGAAGCGGAACGCGCGGCGGAGATCCTCGAGGAGATGGCTCCGGACGAGGCCGCTCATCTTTTGGCTGAGCTCGAGGAGACAACTTCGAGTGAGATTCTCGAGGAGATGGAAGAGGAGAAGGCGACCGAAGTCGAGGAGCTGATCGACTACAAAGACAACACCGCCGGCGCCATGATGACCACGGAGTACATCGCGCTACACCCAGACGAGACGATTGGAGATGCAATGGCCGCGATGCGCGAGCGTGAAGACATGATCGAGTCGTTGAACACTCTACTGCTTGTGGATGACGACGGCAAGCTCGTATCGATGGTGCCGATCGCGAAGCTCTTTCTGGCATCAGGAGAGACGAAACTGCAGCAGCTCGCGTCGGAGCACTGGGTATCGGTACGTACGGATGAGAAGCAAGCTCGTGTTACGGAAGTGGTCGACAAGTATAACCTGTTGACGCTTCCGGTAGTGGATGAGGCAGGACGACTGGAAGGTGTGATTACGGCAGACGATATCATCGCGGCGCTCAGGCAGAAGTGATGCTGAAGCGATTTCGGTATCACATAGCTGTCTTCTTCTCGGTAATCGGACCCGGGTTCATCACAGCGGTGGTGGACAACGACGCGGGCGGCATCTTCACATACTCGCAGGCAGGCGCGAAGTACGGCTATCTCCCTCTATGGACACTCTTGCCGATCACGTTGCTCCTGATCGTCACGCAGGAGATGTGCTCCCGTATGGGCGCGGTGACCGGCAAAGGGCTCTCGGATCTGATTCGCGAGGAGTTCGGGCTGCGCACGACCTTCCTGATGATGGCGGCGCTGGTCACCGCGAATCTCGCAAACGTGATGGCGAACTTCGCGGGGGTGGCGAGCTCGCTCTCGCTGTTCGGAGTGCCGAAGTTCATCTCCGTTCCGATCGCGGCGTGTGTGGTTTGGATGCTGATTGTGAAGGCGTCGTACGACCGCATGGAGAAGATCTTTCTATTCGCCTGCTCGCTCTACGTCTGCTACATCATTTCGGGTTTCCTGGTAAAGCCTGACTGGAAAGAAGCGGCGATTTACAGCGTACGCCCGGTGCTGCTGCTCGACCCCGGCTACATCACGATGCTGATCGGTATGGTGGGAACATCGGTGGCTCCGTGGATGCAGTTCTACCTGCAAGCGGCCGTCGTCGAGAAGGGCGTTACGGCGAAGGAGTACACCGAATCGCGCATCGAAGTGATTGTGGGGTGCGTGGTGATGAGCGTGATCGCGTTCTTCATCATCGTGGCCTGCGCTGGAGCGATTTGGTCGAACGGTCCGCGAGACATCCAGAATGCGGCCGATGCCGCGCTCGCGCTCCGGCCTTTCGGCGAGTACGCTTATTTGCTTTTCTGTGCGGGTCTGTTCAACGCATCGCTGTTTGCAGCGTGTATTCTGCCGCTTTCGACTGCCTACACGGTTTGCGAAGGCCTCGGCTTCGAAGCCGGCGTCAACAAGAGGTTTCGAGAGGCGCCAATCTTTTACTGGCTGCTGACGTTTCTGATCGGCGTCGGCGCGGCGGTGGTCCTGCTGCCGAATTTTCCGCTGGTCCAGATGATCCTGTTCTCGCAGGTGTTGAACGGATTTCTACTGCCATTCGTGCTCATCTTTATGGTGCTGCTGGTGAATCGGCGAGGGCTGATGAAGGAGTGGACGAATTCGCCTCTTTACAACGGCGTCGCCTGGTCCGCGGTAGCCATCATGATCGGGCTCACCGTGGCGCTCGCAGCCATCACGATCAAAGAGATGGTCCAGTAGCGGCTATAGAATGGGACTGCTATGAAGCTCGTCCTAATTCTGCTTGCGATCTGTCTGTTGCCTGCGGCAGGGCAGAAGAAGCCGAAGCTGCCGGATGTCGAGCTTGTCGAGCTGCGCGCGACTCGAGGTGAGGACCGCATCGCAGTCGACGGGCGCATCAAGAATGTAACGGATCGCGGTTTCCGTCGAGTTCACATTTCGCTCGATTTCCTGACCGCGGACAACAAAGTTTTGACGACCAAGCAAGCGGACCTGGATCCGGAAGACCTGCCCGCCGGGGAAGAAGCCGAGTTTCATCTGCAGTTGGAAGATGCTCCGAAGGCCGCGTATTTTCGAGTGAACCTAACGGACATCAACGGCCGCGAATTGAGACCCGTATCGAACGAACGGCGTCCAATCGAGTAGGCTGGTCCACACTCCCTCGGTACAATAAGCCTTTCCACACATGGACGTTACTATTTCCCCTGCGTCGCGCCTCGAGGGCGTGGTGCGCATCCCTGGCGACAAGTCGATTTCCCACCGTTATGCGATGTTGGCCGGTATCGCCGAAGGACCCTCGCGCTTGCACAACTTCTCCACTGGCGCGGATCCACATTCGACACTCGGCTGCATGGAGGCGCTCGGAGTTCGAGTGGAGCGCGATTCGGAAGGCGCGATCGTGGTGCATGGCAATGGTCTCGACGGACTCACGGCGCCGGCCAATGAACTCGACGCGGGCAATTCAGGATCGACCATTCGTATGCTCTCGGGAATCCTCGCGGCGCAGCCCTTCGAATCGCGGATCGGTGGCGATGAATCGCTCTCCAAGCGCCCGATGGAGCGCATCATGAAGCCGCTCGCGCAGATGGGTGCGACGCTAAAGGCGCGTGACGGCAAGTATCCGCCGCTCGAGATACAGGGCGGCAAGCTGTCGCCCATCGATTACAAGCTTCCCGTTGCAAGCGCGCAGGTGAAGAGTTGCGTGTTATTCGCCGGGCTCTATGCCGAAGGCACTACGATTGTCCGCGAGCCGATCCGCACTCGCGACCACAGCGAAATTGCGCTCCGTGAGTTCGGCGCGGAGGTGCAGTCCGCCGGTGGAGTTATCAGTATCGAGGGACGTCCGAAGCTGCAAGGACGTCAGTTGCTGGTCCCCGGCGACCTGTCATCGGCTGCGTTCTTCCTGGCCGCTTGCATGGTTGTGCCTGGTTCCAGGCTGATCCTCAGTGGAGTCGGCCTGAATCCGACACGCGCGGCGCTCATCGACTTCCTCATCCTGCTTGGCGCCAGGATCAAGGTTCTCTCCATCGAGCAGAGCGGCGGCGAGTTGATCGGTAATCTCGAGGTTCAGGCTGGGAAGCTGACCGGCGGCGTCCTGGAAGGTGCGAACACAGCCGCCATGATCGACGAGGTCCCGGTGCTCGCAGTGTTGGGCGCTTTGAGCGAGAATGGTCTAACTGTGAAGGACGCAGGCGAGTTGCGCGTAAAAGAGACCGATCGTATCGCGACGGTCGCGGACAACTTCACCAGGATGGGTGTGAAGATCGATGTCGCACCGGACGGTTTCCATGTGCCGGGCGGCCAGAAGTTCCGCAGCGCTCACGTCGACTCGTTCGGCGATCACCGAATCGCGATGGCCTGCGCGGTTGCTGCACTTGCGGCGGAAGGTGACGTGACGATCTCGAACGCCGAAGCGGCGTCAGTCTCTTTCCCGGAATTCTGGTCCCTTCTTGAATCAATACGTGTATGAAATATCTCTGCATCCACGGTCACTTCTATCAGCCACCGCGTGAGAATCCCTGGCTGGAAGCGATCGAACTGCAGGACTCAGCATATCCGTATCACGATTGGAACGAACGAATCACGGCCGAGTGCTACGCACCGAACGCCGCCACCAGAATTATGGGTCCGCAAGGACGGATCGAGCGCATCGTTAACAACTACTCGCGGATCAGTTTCAACTTCGGGCCTACGCTGCTCTCCTGGATTCGTGACAAGCAGCCGGAGTTGTATGACGCGATCCGCGCTGCGGACGAAGTGAGTGTCGGCATCTACAATGGCCATGGCTGCGCGATCGCTCAAGCCTACAACCACATGATCCTGCCGCTTGCGAACGCACGGGACATACGAACGCAGGTGCTGTGGGGCATCCAGGACTTCTACTTCCACTTTCGGAGAGAACCGGAAGGGATGTGGTTGCCTGAGACCGCTGTCAACACTGAGTCTCTGGAGGCGCTGGCCGAGCACGGCATCCGCTTCACCATTCTGGCCCCGAGTCAGGCAGCGAAGTGTCGGGCTCTCAAGGACACCGAGTGGACGGATGTTAGCGGGGGGCGCATCGACCCGACGCGGCCCTATCTGTTCGTAACACCCAAGGGCAGGCGGATTGCGATCTTCTTTTACGACGGTCCGATCTCGAGAGCGGTCGCATTCGAGAGGCTGCTCGACAACGGTGAATTCTTTGCAAAGCGCCTGCTGAGCGCTTTCTCGGATACACGTGATTGGGATCAACTCGCGCACATCGCAACCGACGGCGAGAGCTACGGACATCATCACCGGCACGGAGAGATGGCTCTGGCTTGGGCACTCGATGTGGTGGAGCGCACTGGCGCGGCGCAGATCACGAACTATGGCGAGTATCTCGAGCTGAACCCTCCGAAGCACCAGGTTCAGATATTCGAAAACACTGCCTGGAGTTGTGTGCATGGAGTGGGTCGGTGGGCGATTGACTGCGGCTGCAACAGTGGAGGTCATGTCTACCGGCAACATTGGAGACAACCGCTGCGCGCGGCCCTCGACTGGTTGCGCGATTTCGTAAATCCTCTCTACGAAGAAGCTATGGCGGACCTGGTGTTCGATGCCTGGAAGACGCGCGACGATTACATCCAGGTGCTGTTGGACGCAAGCGACGAACGCAGGGAGGCTTTCGCCCTCAAGCACGCCTTGGGCGACCTCACGATGCGTTACGCCGTTCGCCTCTGGAGGCTGCTGGAACTCCAGCGTCACGCCATGCTGATGTATACGAGCTGCGGCTGGTTTTTCGACGAGTTGTCGGGCATCGAAACAGTTCAGGTGATGCAGTATGCGGGTCGTGTGGTTCAGCTTGCCGAAGAGCTCTTCGGAGTGTCACTCGAGCAGGAGTTCATGACTCGTCTGTCTGTGGCCAAGAGCAACATCGTCGAGTTTGGAGACGGCGCGCAGATCTACTTGATGAAGGTGAAGCCAGGCTTGGTGACGCTCGAAAAAGTGGGCGCACACTATGCCATCAGCTCGCTCTTCCACAGCTATCCCGACATCGCGCGAGTCTATTGTTACCGGGTGCAACGGCTCGATTATCGGGAAGCGGAAGCCGGTCGAATGCGATTCTCGACGGGCGAAGCATGGTTTACTTCTGAGGTAACACAGGAATCGGGCGTCCTCTCGTTCGGAGTGCTGCACCTGGGTGACCATAACATCAGTGCGGGTGTGAGTCCGGCTGCAGACAAAGAGCCGATTCTCGAGGAAGCCTGGCGAGCCTTCAAACAGGCCGATGCGCCGAACGTTCTCCGCTTACTGGATAAGCGCTTCGGTCCCCACGTGTATTCGGTGAAGTCACTCTTCAAGGACGAGCAGCGCGCGGTGTTGCAGGACCTGCTGACCTCGACACTCGACGAGGCTGAAGTCGCTTATCGCCAGCTCTATGAACACAACGCGTCGCTCATGCGGTTTCTGACAGAGCTTGGGACACCGATTCCACGAGCGTTTCAAGCTGCTGCCGAGTACTCTCTGAACAGTCACCTGCGACAGTTGTTTTCGCAGGATCAATTGGACGTGACGCGAGCTTTAGCGCTGCTCGATCAAGCCAAGGCTGCGCAGATCCAGCTGGACGTGCCGACGCTCGAGTTCACACTGCGCAACACCCTGGAGTCGCTTGCCTTGAGACTGAAGCAGGATCCCGCGGACCAGATCGCGCTGGACCACCTGACGATTTACGCCGGTTTTCTAAAGCGACTGCCGTTCCCGGTGAATGTGTGGAATGTCCAGAATATCGGGTATCAGTTGCTGAAAAGCACTACCAACCGGAACGGGATCCACATACTGGCCCGCGAGCTGGCCATCGAAGTTTAGTGGCGAGTTTCGATTCGCGGCACCGCACGAAGCTGCGCATCTTCGAGCCGCCTCGTTTCCTGCCAGGTGAACCACATCCGGTGGATGACCGTGATGTTGCCAAGAACCGCGATAATCCACAGCACCGGCGCCATGCGATCGAAAAGAGCTCCGATGATGAGCAGCACCACGCGTTCCGGACGTTCCAAAAATCCGACTTTGCAGGTTGGGATGATGTTCTCGGCTCGAGATCGAACGTAGCTGATCATTACGGAAGCCGTCATCACCACGGCGGTCAGCACCACATACGCGGGGCGGTTGATGCTGCCGTACCAGACCAGCAGGCCGATCAACAGGACGAGATCCGAGTAGCGGTC
>DASQVJ010000739.1:0-5395 GCA_035640835.1 Bryobacteraceae bacterium | reverse complement strand
TTGTCCAGATCCTCTAGTCCGGTCCCCCACAAGACATATTGGGTATTTACGCCGGCTCCGGCGGCGAGTACGGTGTCTTCGAAGATGCCTTTGCCAATGTTGCGGTACAGATTTGGATAATCCAGCGCGAAGTTTGTCTTTGTGAGATCGAGCCAGCCGTCGGAGTCGAAGTCGGCGATTGCGACGCCCATTCCGGCCTGCTCGGCGCCGTGTTCATCGAAAGCGACACCGGCTTCGATTCCGATCTCGGAGAACGTTCCGTCACGGTTGTTGCGAAGAAACAGACTCGGTGTCGAGTCGCACGCGACGTAGATGTCGGTCCACCCATCGCCGTTCAGATCTGCGGCTGTTGCGGTGAATGCATAACAAGGTGGACCCGACCGCACACCGCTGACAACCGAGACATCGACAAACGAGCCGTCGCCCTTGTTGCGATACAGCGAGACTGTCCCGTGCGGCAGCCCGCGCGGACCGCAGAACACAGGCTTGTCCTTGAACATGCACCAGGGATGTTGTCCTGGCATCGGAGCTGTCTTCAAGTCAAACTGCAAGTAGCTGCTGACGAACAGATCAAGATATCCGTCACGATCATAATCGATGAAAGTACAGCCGGTGCTCCATTCATCTCGTGGGCCGGCGACGCCTGCCTTGGCGGCAATGTCCTCGAACGAGCCGTTGCCCTTGTTGCGCCAAAGTGAGTTCGGTCCCCAATACGTTACGTACAGATCTTCAAACCCGTCATTGTCGATGTCGCCTGAGCACACACCGTTGCCCCACCCGGCACGTCCCACGCCAGCCTTCGTCGTGACGTCCGCGAACCGACCCTTGCCATCGCCGCGATATAGGTGACTTGTCGGCTCCTCTCCCTTCTTGAAGGGGCGAAGACGCGAGCCGTTGACGAGGAAAATGTCCAGGTTGCCGTCATTGTCGAAGTCAACGAATGCGGCGCCACTTCCGTTGGCCTCAATGATGTACTTCTTGGGGCCGGGCTCACCGAGTACGTATGGCGCCGTCAAACCGGCTTCACGAGCAATGTCGATAAACGACGCGTGGAATGGAATGCCGGACGGCGGCGGCTTCGTTGCGACCGGAACATTTCTGGTCGCAACGCCCTGAGCCGCTACGTTCATTGCGGTTAGCGCCAGCAGCCAAATCAGAACCATTCAGTCCCGATTGTACGCAAGCGAGGCGAACTGCCGACCCGCCACGACCTCAGAATTGAACCCGCAGCGCAAGCTGGATCTGCCGAGCCGGCGTGGTGCCGGTGATGACACCGAACGTGGGCGTGTTCATGACATAACCGCCCGAGCCTGGAGCCGTGAAATTCACCACGTTGGGGAAGTTAAAGAACTCTCCCCGAAGCTCGACGAAACGCTGTTCCATGAAATAGAACTTCTTCGCAATGGAGACGTCGAAGATGCGGCGTCCGTCGTCCTCTACGATGTACGCGCCTGCGTTCCCGAACGTGTACAGCTGAGGAAGCACGAAGGCCGATGTGTCGAACCAGCGGTCGACTGTTCGCTGGCCTGCGGGAAGGTTCGGATTGCGGAGCACGTCGGGCCGCTCGTTCGTGCTGCCCACGTTCGCCCGATCGATGCCGGTGCGGACGTTTGACGCCGTACCGCTCTGCAGTTGCACGATGCCCTCAACAGCCCAACCGCCGAGAATCCCATCAACGAAACGGTTCCAGCTACCGCCGAACGTCCGGCCCCGACCGAACGGCAGGTCATAGACGTAGCCGAGCTTGAACGCATGCCGGATGTCATAACTGCACCGTGACCAGTCAGCGCGCGCGTTGAGGAAATCCTGGAACTTCCCTTCCGCGAGAGACGATTGATCGTCCATGCATTTGCCCCATGTGTAGTTGCCCAGCAACTGCAAGCCACGGCTGAACCGCTTGGTCGCCTTGATCTGCAAAGCGTGGTATTGGGAGTTGAACTTGTTGCTTCCTCCGCTCATATTGCCGGTGAATCCCGAACTCGCGAGCAATCGACGCGGGTCGACCGGTCCAGGACCAGGTGTCACAGCGTTGTTCCAACCGTGATATCCGATCTGCTTCCGGTTGGCCGAACCGACGTAACCGACGTCCACTGCCAAATCGTCCAGCAGCTGATGCTGCACGAAGACATTCCACTGTTGCGAGTAAGGCGTACGATTGTTCGGATTCTGAGGCCAACCGCCGATCGCCTGCGTGCTGCCGAATCCGGGCCCCGGATCGGTGATGCGCAAGTCAAGCTGTCCGCCGGAATTGGGACTAACCTCCTGTTGCGGCAGATAGGGCCAGAACTTGCGAAGGTCGTTGATCTCCTGCATGAAGGTGGTGTTGTAGAAGATTCCGGCGCCCGCGCGAATGACCGTATCGTTCGTGATCTGGTAGGCGAGTCCAATGCGTGGAGCGAAGTTGTTCATGTCGTTCGCCATCAGCGAGCGTCCATAGCCCAGCGTCTTCGCTGGCGAGTTCGCGCGACCGGTGGCCGGATCAGGCAGCGGGTTCACGCCGGCCCACATCAACTCCGCCTTATATGCACCGTTCTGATCGCGAGTGACGACCAGGTTGCCTAGCGCGTTGTTGGCATCCCAGGGTCGAATGCCGGACTCCCAACGTAGGCCGAGGTTCAGTGTCAGCTTGTCTGTGACCCGCCAATCGTCCTGAACGAAAGCCTCGTAGTATGGCTGGAGTGCAAACAGCGCTGGGATGCCGAATCCCCGGCGGATGTAGCTGGGGTATCCAAGCAGCATCGAAGCGATCGAGTTCCCGCCCACGCCAGTTGTGGGATTTGCCGTGAGAGACGTCCAGAACGTCATATCGCCGTTGGTCGGATTCGAGTACTGCGCGTCCATGCTGCGCCACGAGAATCCTCCGCCGCCTTTGAGCGCATGCCGGCCCCATATGTGGGACAGTTTGCCGTTCCACTGATGCACGCGATCCTGGATCGTTTCTCCGCCGCCGCCACCCATGGGGAGGTATCCCTGTGCGGTGAAGTTCACCATCGTGCCGCACAATGCCTGTTTGTCAAAGATACTGATGCCGGCTTCGGTCAGGATTCCCTCGCGCGTAAGGCCGTTGCGGAAAACGGGACAGCCCGGGTTATCCGGATTGTTGAAGCCGTACCGGACTTCGAGCACAGTACTGGGCGAAAAGACGTGGTTCCAGCCTACGCCATAGTTCTGAATGTCGTAGCGGTTGGTAGTGACGTACAACGCCGATCCGGCGGGCACAACTTCTCCTACCTTCTGGCGGAGCATCCGTCCCCAGATGGTGTCACTCTGACCGATTGTGTGGTCCACCCGAAGTACCACCATGTCGCGATCGTTTTGCTGCCCTTCGGTCTGCAGAAAGTTATTCACGGTTCCTGGCCGGTTCGGGAGCGGCATCAGCTTGTCAATAAGCAGTCGAGAGGCGGGACTGATGCGATTCGCCGGGATGATGTTATTGGGGAACGGCTCCTTCGTAACCGGGTCGTAGATTGGCGCAGAAAGGGACGAGAAGTCGCCGTTGCGCATCGCGGGCAGCGGGACGTTATTCTGCGTGGTCTGGCCGCGGCGCCAGCGAAATCCTTCCCAGCTCACAAACCAGAACGTGGATGACCGGCCGTTGTAAATCTTCGGAATGACCACGGGACCGCCGAGTGAAAAGCCATACTGATTCTGACGGAACGGAATCTTGCCCTGATTCTGACGGTTCGCGAAGAACGTGTTCGCGTCGAGCTTGTCGTTCCGAAAGTACTCGTAGACGCTGCCGTGAACATCACGGCTCCCCGATTTGATCGACAGGTTCACATTGGCGCCGGCGCTGCGGCCATACTCGGCCGAGTTACCGGTAGCGACGCGGAACTCTTGAATGGCGTCCATGGGAGGCGAGCCACCCGGCGAGTTCATGAACATCATGTTGTTGTCGATGCCATCGATCTGATAGTTGTTGTCCTGCGTTCGCTGGCCATTGACCGACACCATTTGAGTGCCCGACAGATCGCCCCGGCCTTGGCTTCGGCGTATGTCGCTTGTACCAGGCATCAGCACCAGCAAGCGAGTGTAGTTTCGTCCGTTCACGGGGATGCGTGCCAACTGCTGCGTCGTGATCACGCTCCCTACTGATGTCTCCTGGGTCTGAAGCATTGGAGCGACAGCCGTGACTTCGATGCGCTCGGAAACATTACCCACTTCGAGCGTGACATCGACCTTCACCACGCTGCCCGTTTCCAGGATCACGCCTTGCTGAATACTCGTCTTGAACCCAGACATGCTTGTGTGTAACTCATAGGTGCCGGGAACAAGGGGGCCAATGCGGTAGGCGCCGTTCTCGTTCGTCGTGACGGAGCGGCTTACGTTCGTCGCGGTGTTTATTGCGTTGACTGTCGCGCCTGCAACGGCACTGCCTGACGGGTCGGTGATGATCCCGACGAGTACAGATTCTGATGTTTGTGCGATCAACGCTGAACAGCTAATCGAAATCAAAAGCGCTAGGGAGCGCAGGAGACTGGTCATTTGGTCGGAATCCCCCTTAGCTGAACTCATTGCAGGAAATACTATATACGAGCGTGTCGGCGGTTGCCATGACCGGACAACGGCCAGTGCCGAATGTGTCAGGCGCTTCTGTTTTGAATATGTACTTTGTGGTTGTGGGCCGGGCGCCTGAGTGGGATAGAGATCAGTTTATGAAGCTTTGTCGACGGGGAATTCGACGATCGAAGCCGGCCCGTGTCCGTGAGGTTCTAAGACGAGTTGGCGAGAGTGAAAAGAGCGCAGGGTGTCGCGATGGCCTACGCTGAATATCGTTGTGCCGGGGAGGCGAACACGCAGCATGCGGTACAGGCGCGATTCGGTCGGTTCATCGACTGCTGATGTAGCCTCGTCGAGGAAAAGCCACTCGGGTTTCTGTACAAGTGCGCGGGCAAAGGCAATTCGCTGCTGCTCACCGGGAGAGAGCTGAAGCGCCCAATGACCGCTCTCGGCGAGTCGTGCGGTCAGATGCGGCAGGCCCACTGCTTCCAGCGCGTCGCGAACGGTTGCGTCGTCCACGCGCTCGGCCGGCATCGGATAGGTCACTGCATCACGGAGCGTCGCGATCGGCAGGTAGGGCTTTTGGGGAAGAAACAGGACACGGGCATCGGAGGGCATTTTGATCTCGCCACGCCCAAATGGCCAAATGCCTGCCATTGCACGAAACAGCGTGCTCTTGCCTGCGCCCGAGGGTCCGCGCAGGAGCATGCTATCACCCGGCAGAAGCGAGAGATTCACGTTCCCGACGAGTGGCTGGTGATCCGGCAGGTCGAGATCGAGTCCACTCACTTTCAGACATCCGTCACAGTTGGCGCGACGAATTCCGTTGTCCGCAGCCGCTTCCATGTGAGCGTGCTCGACAGCGTCACGGAATTGCGCGAGCCGGCGGACGACG
>DASQVJ010000738.1:0-8083 GCA_035640835.1 Bryobacteraceae bacterium | reverse complement strand
CGTGGTCCATATCCGCTTGCGCAACTCCATGCCGGACCAGCTCACTACGCGGATTCAGGGCGGCTCCTTCGGCAGCTTGCGCGGGTTCATTGGTTACAGTCCGGAGGTCAAACACGGCGATGCTGTGATTGCGTATGAGGGCTCCTATACGGATGGGCCGTTCCAGAATCCGCTCGGCTATCGTCGCGACAATGTGACCGCGAGCTATTTGCGGCGTGTGTCTTCTCGCGATACCTTCGGCATCAAGCTGAACGGCGGACGCAATGACTTTACCTCCTCCGGCCAGATCCCGCTAGACCAAGTGGTTTCCGGGGAACTCGACCGGTTCGGTTACATCGATCCAACGCAAGGTGGGCGCGTCCGTAACGGCACAGTCGCGGCCTATTGGCGACGGGATGGGGCCGCAGGACAAGTGCTGAAAGTGGACGGGTTTCTGACGCGTTCCCTCTTCGACCTGTTCTCGAACTTCACCTACAACCTGAACGATCCGGAGCGCGGCGACGGCATCCTGCAGCACGATTCGCGTCTCATGGAAGGCGCCAATTTTCAATACCTGCTCCCTCACAAGCTGCGCGGCGCGCAGGCTCTATTCACAGCAGGCGGGAATTTCCACGATAACCAGATTCTGGTCGGCCTCGATTCACGCGCCGGTCGCGCGCCGGTGGATGTGATCACACGCGCCAATGCCCGAGTGACAAATGCTGCGTGGTACGCGCAGCAGAGCCTAAACCTCTTTCACAACCGGCTGCAGCTCGGCGGCGGTTTGCGGTATGACCAGTTTCGTTTCGGGGTGCGGGACCGCGTTGACTCGACAGCAAGCGGAGCGCAGCTCGCGGGGCGGTGGCAGCCGAAAGCGAGCATAGCTTATACGCCTTCGTCACGGCTGCCCCTGACCTTTCATGCGAACTACGGGCGCGGCATATCGACCTCCGATGCGCGCGTAATCGTGCAGCGCCCGGAAAGCCAGCGCATCGCGACAACGGACTTCTATCAGTTTGGGACGTCGCATCGCATCGGCCGCGTGTCGGCGACAACGGACCTCTTCCTTATCGACCGCTCGGCCGAGCAGGTCTATCTCGCCGATGACGGCACTTTTGAGTTCAAGGGGCCTAGCCGCGCCTACGGGTGGGAGTCGAAGCTCGGCCTCGAGATCAATCGTTATGTCTCGCTTTTCGGTGGAGTGACCAAGGTCGGTAATGTGTATTTCCGCGGCACAGGTCCGCGCGAGTATGTGACGAATGCGCCGCATTTCGTGGCCAACGCTGGGCTGACTGTCTCGTCATGGCGCGGATGGAGCGGAAGTCTGCGTATGCGCGCCATCAACCATTACCGCCTCGACGGCTTTGACTCGTCTGTTCTCGCCGCCGGACATACGGTTTGGGATTTCGGGCTCGCGCGCCGCGTGCGCCGCGGTGTCGAGCTGAACCTAACCATCGACAACCTGACGGATCGCTCGTATTGGGAAACGCAGAACTACTATGAATCGCGGCTGGCGGGGCAGCAGGCTATGTCGAGGATTCATGCGACGCCGGGTTATCCTCTGACACTGATGGCCGGCATCACCTTCCGGATGTTTGGGAAGTAGTCGTCCGCCGTGCCGTTTGGAGCCTGCTGCCGCTGGCTCGGACTCGAACAATAAGAAGGATGCGCTCCATGGACAAATCGAGAGGCCCTGCGCGAGTGTTGTGGCTCAGAGTCTTCGTCTATCCGCGTTGTGAATTCGGCACCGTCGGTTTAATGGCCATCGTTTACGCCGAGTGCCGGCTGGTCGGCAGAGTTGAGAAAGCGAGGACGATCGAGGCGGTATACAAATGACAACGCATTCGGACACCGCGTGCTGTTTGTTTGAAGTCTTATTTCGTTAACGACTCATCGAATGGCGCCGAAGAGCTCGGCAGGCACTCATCTGCTCAAACAGTCAACAGACATCGATCACGAGCGACAAAATCGGTCACTCCTGCGTCGGACTCAGCGAAACGTGAGCCGACGCCAGCCGTCCGACGTGCCCTGAACAGCACGATTCTTGGCTTCGCAGCTCATTCTTGACGCGTTCGTTGCAGGTTTTTCATGGCTCCGAAGCATTGAAACGTGTCGCTCGGTCATTGTTTGACTGGTTCAGCAGTTGCTTCCCGGACTTATGCGTTCGGGCAGAATCCGGAACGTAATCCGAGTTCAGGGGAGCTTCTAGTTCGAATGTTTCCATGTTTTAATCGCCTGACGCGTTCGCGCGTCTTCGTTTTAATAATAGGCTGCGTTTGGATGTCGGTAAATGCCCAAAACGTCCCGACGCCTGCCGGCTCAGCACCCGCGGCCGCCGTGTCAGCGGATGTGCAGGAGATGAAACGTATAGTCACAGAACAGCAAAAACAGCTGAGCGAGTTGCGTCAGTTGCTGCTGGATCAGAGGCGTGAGATTGAAACGATGAAGACTGACAAGAAGGCAGTCTCGCAGCCTGCAGCCGGATCCAAAACGCTCACTTCAAATGACGAACAATCGGCATCTGCTGCCGGTGAGAGTTCCAATAGTGGGGCAACAGCGTCGGACGCCACACCCGCTGCGCCAGAACCGGTCCCCACCGACCTCAGGGACAGACCGCTTCGTTCCGGCGAGGTCGCCAATCCGAGCCCAAGACTTCCGCACACCCTTGCCGCTGCTGAACGAAACGCGCTGCCGCAGGGTCGTCCCAGCGAACCGGACGGCAATAAATCACCATTGCAGATACGAATCGGAAACGCGACGATAACTCCTGTCGGGTTCATGGACCTCACCAATACCTTTCGCAGCACGAACTCCGGTACCAGTCTGCAGACCAACTTTGGCAATATCCCTTTCAATAACACTGTCCAGGGACGCTTGACAGAAGACAAGTTCAGTGCGGAGAACTCGCGAGTCGGAATACGTGTCGACGCCAACTATAAGGGAAAGCAAGTGCTCGGATATGTCGAAGCCGACTTTGTGGGAGGGCAGGCCGCCAACAACACTCAGGTGTCCAGCAACAGTGTCCTGCTCCGTATGCGCCAGTATTTCGTCGACGTCCGTCAAGGATTCTGGGAAGTTCTGGGTGGTCAGGCGTGGAGCCTCCTGCTCCCCAACCGCAGAGGCATGTCGCCACTCCCCGCCGACCTCTTCTACACGAAGGTTATTGACGTCAACTACATCAACGGCCTCTTCTGGGGGCGCATTCCTGGCATCCGGTTTATTGGCCATCCGAGCAAGACAGTTGCTTTCGGAGTCGCGTTGGAGAACTCCACGCAATACTTCGGCGGCTCTGGCGGAGGTGGCGTGCCAACCCTGCCCGCTGCTCTTGCCCCCTTCTATAACTTCGAGGTGGATTTCTCTCAGGTGAATGACCGGACGCTGCCGAACTACCTTCCCGACATTATCGGGAAGGTTACCTATGACCCGTCGAGCAGAGCCCATTTCGAAATTGGCGGCCTCGTGAGCTCGATCAGACTCTTCAACCCGCTGACGCAGAAATACTTCACGAAATTCGGACTCGGCGGGACGTTAACGATCAACGTGGAGCCTGTTAAGGGCGTGCGTTTGATCACAGCAAATTACTGGAATGAGGGTGGAGGGCGCTATCTCTTCGGAGCTGGGCCGGACTTCATCATTCGCGCGAACGGCAGTCCTTCTCTGATGCATTCTGCGTCGACCGTATCCGGTGTGGAGGCAACCAAAGGGAAGCTGCAGACTTATGCCTATTACGGAGGTGTTTACGTCCAGCGCAACACCGCCATCGATACGGACGGCAGCCTGATCGGCTACGGGTATACCGGCTCACCGAACAGTCAGAATCGATCTATTCAGGAAATCACCGGGGGTTTTATTCATACTCTTTGGGAAAACCCCCGGTACGGATCCTTGCAGTGGATGGCTCAATACATGTTCCTATTCCGCAACCCCTGGTTCGTTGCGTCCGGTGCGCCCAAAAATGCCCACCAACATGCGGTCTTCTTCAACCTCCGATACACATTGCCAGGCAGCGCACCCACGGTCCGGTACTAGATCCGACGAACAGTCGGATCTGTTTTAGTTCCTATGATGGCAATGGCCTGACTTTCGAAACACCGCGAAAGTCAGGCCACAACACTTCAGGTAGCCCAACATGATGCTGCGCCTCGCCCTGGGCCTCGTCTAACCGAAATTACCGCTGACATACTCTTTCGTTTTCTCATGCCGCGGAGAATCGAATAACTCAGTCGTGTCTGCAAACTCGACCAGCTCTCCCAGGTACATGAAGCCCGTTTTGTCCGAGATGCGCTGGGCTTGCTGCATGTTGTGAGTCACGATCACGATCGTGAATTCGGTTTTTAGTTCGTCGATCAGATCTTCAACCTTTGCAGTTGATTGCGGGTCCAAGGCGGAAGTCGCCTCGTCCATAAGGATCACCTCAGGATGCGTGGCGATGGCGCGCGCGATGCAGAGCCGTTGCTGCTGTCCGCCGGAGAGTTGCATGGCGCTGTGACGCAGCCGGTCTTTGGCTTCGCTCCAGAACGCCGCCTTTTCGAGAGCCCACTGAACGCGGCCTGGGATCTGCTTGGAGTTGAGGCCGCCATGCAGACGCACGCCGTAAGCCACATTGTCAAACACGGACATTGGAAATGGAGTGGGTCTTTGCAGAACCATGCCGACCCTGGCCCGCAACAGGTTGACGTCATACCCGTCGGCCAGGATGTTCTCGTTAGCGAGCTTGACCGTGCCGGTCGCGCGCTGCCCAGGATAGATCGAGTAGATACGATTGAAGACCCGAACCAGGGTCGATTTCCCACAGCCGGATGGGCCGATGAGCGCAGTCACCTTCCGTTCTGGAATATCGCAACTGATCTTCTTCAGCGCCTGAAAGGAGCCGTAGAAGAAGTCGAGGTTGCGGACGTGGAGGCTGACTGAGGAGTTGATATGGGGATCCATCAGCGTCTGATTGTTCTGAACGTTGTTCGTACGAATATGTTGAGCGTCAAGATAAACAGCGCGATCAGGAATGATCCAGCCCACGCAAGCTCTTTCCAACGCTCGTAAGGACTGAGCGCAAACGAGTAGATGGTCGGCGGAAGCGTGGCGATCGGCTGCGACATGTTGAGATTCAGGAACTGATTCCCGAGCGCGGTGAACAATAGCGGCGCTGTCTCGCCTGTCACTTGAGCGAGCGCAAGCAAAAGGCCCGTACAGATACCTGATGTTGCTGCACGGTAGGCCACGTCTACAATGACTCGATGTTTAGGCGCTCCAAGAGCGAACGCTGCCTCGCGCGTGGTTGACGGAACCAGCCTCAGTATGTTTTCGGTGGACACAACGATTTTGGGGATGGCAATCAGAGCAAGTGCTGCGGCTCCCGCCCATCCGGAGAACCGGTCGAGGGAAATAAAGCCCTTCGGGTCGACCATGAGCTGGTAGATGAACACGCCAACGATGATCGAGGGAGCGCTCAGCAGAATGTGATTCACGAAACGAATCAATTCAGCGAGGCGGCTATCGCGTCCGTATTCGGAGAGCCAGGTGCCGGCCAGAATCCCGATTGGGATTGCAATCACCATACACCAGAAGGTGACGAGGAGAGACCCAACAATGGCGTTGCGCAATCCGCCGCCCGGATCGTCCGGGCCTGGCGTATCGATTGTCAGTACCGAGAAGTCCAGATGGCGAAGACCTTCGAATGTCAGATCGTTCAGAATCCAGAAAAGAAAGAATACGCCGCCTGCCGCGCAAACCGTCGACAACGCCACTGCCAGGCGATTCTTCAGCTGCCTGCGTCGATAATGCGCCGTCATCTGTTTTCGCCCTCCTGAAGCTGCGCCAGACGATAGAGAACTAACTTCGAAATTGTGAGGACGATCGAAGTGATCACGAACAGGAGGAAGCCCAGCGCGATCAGGGCCGACTGATGCAGCCCGGCGCTCGCTTCGGCAAAGTCGTTCGCTATCGTCGCGGAGATGGTTGTCGCGGGCATGAAGAGCGACCAGGTCAGATGATGAGAGTTTCCGATCACAAAGGTGACCGCCATGGTTTCTCCCAGCGCCCTTCCAAGACCGAGAATGATACCGCTTACAACGCCCGCTTTCGTGTACGGCAAGATCACTTTCGAAACAACTTCCCACGTTGTTGAGCCCATCACGTAGGCTGATTCACGGAGCGTAACAGGCACAATCTCAAACACGTCACGAATGGTTGCCGTTATGAACGGCAGAATCATCAGCGCGAGGATGAAACCCGCGGTGAATGTTCCGATTCCGATCGGGGGACCGCTTACGATATTGCGGAGAACCGGGACCGTCCCGAACGTCTTTGATATCCAGGGATGAACGTGTTTTCCGAACAGCGGAGCAAACACGAACAGGCCCCACATTCCGAAGATGACCGAGGGCACAGCCGCTAGCAGTTCGATCGCTGTACCGACCGGCCCTTTTAGCCACTCAGGAGAGAGTTCCGTCACGAACACGGCGATTCCCAGGGAAAGAGGCACAGCGATCAGCAACGCAATCAAGGACGTCAAGAGCGTGCCCAAGATAGGCGCCAAGGCTCCATACTGATCGTTGACAGTGTCCCACTCGGATGAACTGAAGAAGCTGAGTCCGAACCTGGCAAAGACCGGCCAAGCCTGTGTTCCCAGCGTGAGCAGGACCGCTGCCATAACAGCGAGCACAAACATCGCCGACACAAAAGTCACCCCGTGGAAAAGGCGTGACTCGAAAGTGAACCGCCTTCTCGACGTTTTCCTCCCATGGTCCGCGGATTTGGTGGCAGTCGTTAATGGGACAGGCACGCTTATGTCCTCAGACCGTCGGACCGTTTGGTGGCAGTTAGCCTCCGGTCCGGGCGCCGTCCGTCGCAGTGGACCATGCGCTTTCGATCTTGCTCGTTACCGCTGAAGGTAACGGCACATAGTTCAACTTCTCGGCCGCAGCCGCACCATGCTTGAGGGCGTAGTCGAAGAAGCCGAATACTGCCTTTGTCCGTTCCGGGTTTTCGGGCTTTCGAGGGACAAGTATGAAACTGGCGCCCACAATTGGCCAGGTCTGCTCTCCCGGCTGATCCGTAAGGATCACATAGAATCCCTCGTCGGCATTCCACTTAGCATTCGCGGCAGCCGCGGCGAAACTGGCTGTGGAGGGCTCTACGAACTGGTTGGCCTGATTCCTAAGTAAGGCCGTCGGAAGGCCGTTTGATTTTGCGTATGCGAATTCCACGTATCCGATGCCGCCGGGAGTCTGCTTCAAGAACGCAGCGACACCAGGGTTTCCCTTTCCACCAATGCCCGTCGGCCAACTGACGCTTTTGTCGTTGCCTATCTTGGCTTTCCATTCCGGGCTCACCTTTGACAGATAGTTGGTGAAGATGAACGTCGTGCCGGATGCATCGGAGCGGTAGACGGGTGTCAATGCTGTCGAAGGAAGCTTCGCCCCTGGATTCAAGCGAGCGATCGCGGGATCGTTCCACTTGGTGATGGCGCCGGAAAAGATGCGTGCAACCGTCGGGCCGTCGAGGCGAATCTGTCCGGTAAAGTCGGGAAGATTATAGGCAAGCACCACGCCGCCGATAATTGCCGGAAATTGCATGAGCCCGTTCTTCTGCAGCTCCTCCCGTTTAAGCGGGTCGTCGGAAGCACCAAAATCAACTGTCCTCGACTCGATCTGCTTAATCCCGCCACCCGAGCCGATTGCCTGGTAGTTCAGCTCGATGTTTGACGCCTTTTTGTATTCTCCTGCCCATGCCGCGTAGACTGGCGCCGGGAAGGTGGCACCGGCGCCGTTGATTTTGAGGCCAGCTTCAGCGGCCTGATTCTCTGCGCTCCTACTCTTGTCTGCGGTCTTCGTGTGACTGCCGCATGAACTCGCGACGACCCAGATGACAAGCACACTCGAACAGGCAAGCAACTTAGTCGGTGACATTCGGATTCTCCCTTGTGAAGCCAGGCCACTCACGGCAGGCTGTGACCGAGTTGTGTGAACATGATGTGACTACGAGAAAGTCGCTGCTGATGTCCCACCGTTTCCGCGACACGTGGGAAGGTTCGTAAACGCGGCTGGAATTTCTGAAAATGACCGCCATGAGTGGAAATCGGCTTTGTACATCCAGTCCGGCATTT
>DASQVJ010000737.1:0-7042 GCA_035640835.1 Bryobacteraceae bacterium | reverse complement strand
CTGGCTCCGGGGAGCCGGTAAATGGGGTTAAGCGGAACCGTGCCGCCGCCACCATTAGCCGAGAGGAAAGCCCTCGGATCGTAGCCCGAAAAGAATCGACTGATGGGCAGTGCAGTCGCACTGATAGCACCGGACCGGTTCATCTGGGTTACGCGGGAAATCACCGCAGCCTGATTAAAGAGGTTAAGGATGTTGACCTCGAAGCGGGCACGCGCGCGTTCGGTGAACCTGAATTCGTGATAAAGATTCAGGTCCGTTTGAGTCAGGAAGGGTGTGCGTCCGACATCACCGCGACCGAACGGTTGGGTCGGAGCTGATTGATAAATGATGGTCGACGTATCCGGCGTTCCGCTGTACGCGATTTGATTCACGCCGAAGTTCGTTGAACCCAGCTTGGTGTTCAAGACGTAGTTTCCGAACAGTTTGAACGTGTGCGGACGATCGGTGCCCAAAAGACCTTCGACCGGTTTTTGACTACCGCTAGCGTCGAAGTAGTAGAAAGGCAGGTCATAGGCACGGCTCACACCAGGATCGGAACGTCCAGATTCATCGGAGTTTGCAGCGCCGGAATAGTTTCCATAGAGCCGGCTCCAGGTATAGCTCGAGATCCAGTTGAAGGCTCGCCAATGCCCTTGCAGCCTCAGCTCGACACCATTGTATTGACGTTTGGCTTTCGGAACCAGGAAGGTGCCATTCGGAGTCTTGGCCCCGTAAACAGAGTTTGGATTTCTAGTCACGCCATAACCCGGATTGCCGATCACATAGACTTCGCTTCCTTCTGCGTCGAGTACGCCGATGTCTTCGATACCGCGAAGCAGATCCTTGCGGACGTAGCGGATGGCTCCGACTACGCGAGGCGCAAATTGATGCTCCAATTGCATTGAGAACTCGCGAGAGGTGTACGGCTTGATAGCGGGGTCGACACCCTCGATCTCACCGCGTTCATTCACCGAAAGAGTGCGGTTGTCGTACTGAGTGATCTTCGTACCCGCTGCTCCCGGATTAGCGAATCCAAGCGAAGGCAGACCGGCAGGATTATCGAGCCTGTAAACGTGGCTGATCCAGTAATCCGATCCGAACGATCCACGGGCTAGCTCATACTTCATCTGGTCATAGAAGATGCCAAAGCTGCCGCTGAGCTTCCAGCGGCCATCTCCCAGAATGTCCCAAGCAGCACCGATACGAGGAGCGACTTTGTCACCCCAGCCAAATGCAATTGGGTTGGCAATCGGACGTCCTCTGAACTCCTTCTGAAATGGGGGAAGGAATTCGTTTTCGAAGCGTATGCCGAGATTCAGCGTAAGCGTTGGAAGTACTCGCCAGGAGTCCTGAAGGTAGATGGCCTGGTTTCGGCTGTTTACGCTTCCGGTGTTCTTTACGCCGTCTTCCCAGATGTAGTAACCGTACGCGCCCCGGACATTCTGGAACTCGCCGCGGCTGAACGAGTCATTCCAGAAAATCGGGAAGTAGCCGTTCGTGTAGTCGTTCAGAACATCGTTAGTGAGCCGGGCGAGGTTGTAGCCGCCCTTGAACGTGTGTTTGCGCAAAATGTACGTGGCGTCCAGATACAGGTTATTGCGCGTGGTGATGTCCTTCTGAATACCGAACGTGTTTGGAACGTTCCGATAGTTCGTTCCCTGCTGGAGTTCTGCTGGTACGCCAGCCAGTCCAAGCGAAGAATTCTGGTACACGATGTATGGCTGAGTCGAAAGTCCGTAGTTTCCGGACAAGCCGTTGTTGCCCAGCTTGTCGTTGAGATAGCGATAGCCATACCGGGCGCTGAGGACCAGGTTTGAGGTGGCAGCGTAGGTGCTGGAGACGCTTACCGACTGGGCCGGTGCATAGCCACCCTGTTTCGAAAAATCGGCCGTTTGCGGGGCGAGCCGGAAGTCGCGGCTGGGGAGATATCCGGAGATCTTCTGAGGCGACCAGATATACGAACTGTTGATCTGAAGCTTCTGGAACGGGTTGTAGTCAAGGCGTCCCATCCCGTAATAACGGCGGATATCCTGCTTGTATGTTCGAGCGCCGCTTGCATACGCGATGTTCCGTTCGGTGTGCTCGAGTTCCGGAGAGAAGCTACCGAAGAAGAACAGGCGATCTCGAAGGACGGGACCTCCGATTGCGCCGCCCGGATACAGAACGCTGTAGTCGTCTTCCTTGGGAGCGAAGAACTCGGCAACAGCGGCGTTCGCAACAGACCGCTGCCAGAAGCCTCTGTCTCGGGCGTTAAAGCTGTCGTTCGTCCACTGAAGATAGGCTTGGCCGTGATATTCGTTCGAGCCCGAGCGCGTCGCAACGTTGATCACACCGCCGGTGGCACCGCCATACTCCGCTTCAAAGCCGCCGCTCTTTACTTGGACTTCCTGCACGAACTCGAGCGGGATGGCGTTTTGAGGACGTAGCGATCCGCGGCGAACATCCGTGACTTCCACGCCGTCGATGATGTAAGCGTTCTCGGAACCGCTTGCTCCGTCAACCTGGTATCCGCCAACGCCGGCGTTGCCACCTTTGATTTCGGAACGCACACCCGGTGCGAGAGCCAGAACCGAATTGAAGTTGCGATTCTTAGCGATGCCGTCGAATTGAGCTTGCGTAATGTTGGTTGAGGTGCGGCTGGACGTTGTATCCAACGTGACGGCTGACTCAAGCACTTCTACGACTTCGGATACCTGTCCGATGGAAAGCTTCGGTGTGACGTTGACTTGAGACCCCAGTGTGACATTCACGTCGTTCACTTTCCAAGTCGCGAATCCCGTCTTCGTCACCGTAATCGCATAGGTTCCGATCGGTACATTCACGAAGGTGAAAGCTCCGCGAGAGTCTGTGGTTGCTTCTAATCCGCGCGGAACGGATGGACTGGTAGCCACTACCTTCGCTTCGGGGATCACGGCCCCTGTCTCATCAGTCACGGTCCCGAGTATGCGACCGGTCACTTCCTGCGCATTGGTCGACGCGCAGAGGAATACCGCAAATAAGACCAGCAGAGCGCGCGCGCACGCCGGTTTCCCAAATTGTTGCATCGTAACTCCCCAAACAAGATTTTCTGAGGCCCGCTGTAGTAACGGTCCAAGTTAGTGGTGAGATATTAACAATCGGCAAACCATATTGCAACCCTCAGCACCACCCCCTGGTTAAAGGGGGGTGAAAAAGGCCCAATTTGGAGCAGACCGGGATTGGTCCTGTTCGTTCGATAACGAAGCCAGGTCTCGAGGCATCTGATAGCTGTGCCCATTCCGCAGAACCATCCCCTGCACCGGCTCTTCGCTGAACTCGTCCAGCGGCATCTGGTTGGATCGGCCCAAATCGAAGACTCGGATGTCGCGCGCTACATAGCCGGCGTTCTCGTCGAATTCACGCACGTTGATAACCTCTACAGAGTTAAAAATGCGGCGGGCAAACGGTTGGAGGAAGTTGGTGAAATGCTGATTGAATCCAACCCGTTACTCGGCGGCCGTTCGTTTATCTATGAACGAGAAGTGCGGAAGCACATTGGCGATTTCACGCTTTTCTTTGCGGGACTCTTCCCGGAGCACCTGGCCCGCGTTGCCAGGCGCGGCCTCACCACCGACGCGTTCATCGATTACCTCAAAGCAGGCAAAGAGTCATATCTGGTGGTGGCTTCGTTCGACCAGTTTGAATTTCGCGACGTTGCCCCGCTCTATCGCCGGCTCTCCAGTCAATTCGAGCTCTGCGTTTTTGGATTGAACCTGATGAAGCAGGAACTGGCCGAAAATCAACGAGGTTGGTACGAGGGCGTCCGGAGAGCGATCGAATCCTGAGCCAGCCGGGCGCGATATTTGCTATTGAAGATCCCTCATCTCGAGTTGCGTTAACATTCGGTTGGGTGCTCGGCTGCTCGCAGTCGTACCGTTCCTATGATCGTTCTTCGCAATGTCGAGAAAGTTTACGATACGGGCCGTCAGAAGACCTGGGTCTTAAGGCGCATTAACGTGGAGATTAAGGAAGGCGAGTTCGTCTCCATCATGGGGCCTTCCGGCGCAGGCAAGTCGACGCTGCTTCATGTCATGGGCATGCACGACTTCGGCTGGACCGGCGAATATTTCCTTGACGGCCATGCCATCCACAAGCTGGGTCGAAAAGAACGGCTCGAGCTGCAAAAACAGAAGATCGGGTTTGTGTTTCAAAGCTACCACCTGCTCGATAACCTGACCGTATACGAGAACATCGAGCTTCCGCTGTCGTATCGGAACGTCTCAGGCACACAACGCAAATCGATCGTATGTGACATGCTCGATCGCTTCCAGATCGTCGGCAAGAAGGACCTGTATCCGAACCAGTTATCGGGCGGACAACAGCAACTCGTGGGCGTAGCGCGAGCACTGATCGCGAATCCCAAGCTGATCCTTGCCGACGAACCGACAGGCAATCTACACCAGCGTCAGGCCAAGGAGATTATGGAACTCTTCCTGAAGCTCAATCAGGAAGATGGCATCACGATCGTCCAGGTGACTCATTCTGACGTGAACGCGGCCTATGGCCGACGTGTCATCGAGATTGTCGATGGTTGGATCGAAGGACAACAGGTAGCCGAAGCAGGCGATTAGCGGTCACGAACGTTTAAAATACAAGAGTTGGAGCCCTTCGAGCCTCTCTTTCCAAATCCTCATCTGGCGACGATCGCAGGCAACTTCGCTCACAGACGTCTCGACGCGGAGAGATACCCTGTCGAGGACGTCTGTTTCCAAACGTGCGCTGACGCTAAGGTGTTGGTGCGCAAGCAGTCGCCGGCCAATCCACCGTTGGCTCATGTCGTCATGGTGCATGGCCTGGAAGGATCGAGCGAGGCTGGATATATGCGGAGCATGGCGCAGTTGTCGCTCGATGATGGCTTCGCGGTCCACCGCACGAATTTGCGTAGCTGTGGCGGAACCGAGTCGCTCGCCAGCACCATGTACCACGCGGGTCTCACGTCGGACACCTTGGCATACTTGCGCTCGATTCGCGCCGATACCGACCTCCCGATCTTCCTGATCGGATACTCGCTCGGCGGCAATGTCGCTCTGAAGCTCGCAGGAGAGCTTGGGTCGGAGGCGACCGGCTTATTAAGTGGCGTATGCGCCGTCTCCACGCCCATCGATCTGGGGAAGAGCGTCCGCAAAATGAGCAATCGCGAGAACCGGGTCTACGAGTGGCGGTTCCTGAGCCGCCTAAAGAAGCGCATCCAAAAACGGGCGGAGAGCATGCCTGGCCATTACGACCTTCGCGTGCTGAAGCAGGCCCGCACCGTTTACGAATTCGACGACGCCATCACCGCAAAACATTTCGGCTTCGGAACAGCGGAAAACTACTACTCGACGCAATCCTCGATTCACTATCTGCCTAACATCGCGATTCCCACGCTGCTGGTGCAGGCCAAGGACGACCCATTGATCCCGTTCTCGCTGTTCACTTCACCCGAGGTCACGACCAACCCTAACGTTCAACTCGTCGCACCCAGTCACGGTGGGCACCTGGGATTCCTTTCGAAGCGACCTCCCAGGTTCTGGCTGGATCGCGTGGTAGTGAAGTGGTTGATAAACACCCTTCAACGACACAAAGCGGCGGAAACAGAAAACTGACTTTCGCTCGTTATCATCTAGACAGATGCGTTTTCTTTGCTGTTTGCTGCTCGGGGCGGCCATTTGCTTTGGTCAACAACCCAACCGCGATCTTCACAAATTATTCAGCGACTTTCACGAGACATCGCTCCGAAACTCGCCGGAGAGTGCGACCTTTGTCGGTCGGAATGAATATAACGATCGCTGGTCAGATACATCGCCCGCGGCACTGCAACGAAACCGTGCCGAATTCCAGGACTTCCTGAAGCGCGCTGAGCCTTTTCGATCTGCACAGCTGAATGAGCAGGACCGGCTCAGTCTGAACATCTTCGAAATTCAGTTGCGACGTTCGATTGACAACATCGACTTGATCGGCTCCTACAACGCCGTCAATCACTTCGCGGGACCTCATCTGAACGTCGTGCGCACGCTGACCATGCAGCCGGCCAGCTCCGTCAAGGACTACGAGAACCTCATCAGCCGGCTCAATGGAATTCCGAAGTTGGTGGATGGTCTCGTAGCATCGGCGAATCTTGCGCTCGAGAAGCAGACGCCCCAACCAAAGCTCGTAGTTGAGCACACGATTCGACAACTCGAGACGCAGGCGTCCGCTGAAGCGGCGAACAGCCCGTTGCTCACCGCCTTCAAAAACTTCCCAGCCTCGGTTCCGGTAGCCGAGCGCACACGACTCACCAAGGCAGCGACTGACGCGTATAACAACTCGTTTCGTTCATCCTGGCGCAAGTATCAGGAGTACTTGAAGACGCAGTATCTTCCGAAGGCCCGAGCGTCCATCGGACTGTCAGAAGTCTTCAACGGCAAGGAACGCTACGCCCACCTGGTGAAGCAAAGCACTACGACGGATCTTCCCCCGGAGCAGATTCACCAGATCGGCAAGCGGGAAGTGGAACGAATTCAGGCGGAGATGGCGGCTATTCGTAAGGAGATGAACTTCTCGGGGACAGCCGAGGAGTTTGCGGAGAAAGTCCTGATGTCTCCTGAGCTGCGCTTCCGCTCAGAGCAAGAGATACTCACGCATGGGCGAGAGATCGCAAAGAGAATCGACCCCGAGCTGCCGCGCCTTTTTAAGCAGCTTCCTCGCATGCCGTACGGAGTCCGTGCGATTCCGCCAGATCGAGCGCGTACCGCTGCGCCTTACTACGAACCTCCTGCGTTAGACGGAAGTCGGTCAGGGAACTTCTTTCTTCGAACCTTCGAACCTGCAAGCCAGAGCAAGTGCTGCATGGAGGCTTTGATCATCCATGAGGCCGTTCCCGGTCACCACTTGCAGATCGCGACCGCACAGGAGTTGGAAGGTGTGCCCGAGTTCCGCAAGACCGGCGGATTCACGGCTTACATCGAAGGCTGGGGGTTGTATGCGGAGTCGCTTGGGCCGGAGCTTGGCCTCTACCAGAATCCTCTCGAGCGTTATGGCAAGCTGCAATCCGAAATGCTGCGCGCCGTGCGACTGGTTGTCGACA
>DASQVJ010000736.1:0-3168 GCA_035640835.1 Bryobacteraceae bacterium | reverse complement strand
AAGAGCCCTGCACTATGGTGACCTCGCGGGTGTGGATCCGACCAAGTCCGTAACGATTGACGCCCAAGCACAAGCACTTCCGTTTCCTCCGGAACTGGAGCTGCCTGGAGACTACCTGACTGCTCTTTCCAATCCGCAGTCCCAAGTGCCATCGCATCCCGTACTGCTGAGCCAACAAGCTACCGACAAGCTCGAACTTCGCATTCACAAGGTGAAATGCCTCGATGAAACGAACGGTTTTCTGGGGAGTGAGGCGGGTGCCGATGAGATCGACCTTGGCGGAACTACGGTGGACGAAAGCGGCGATACAGAAAAGGTAGATGCGTTCCGGGTCAGAAGCGACTTTGAAGATGGTGTCGAGCAGATATACTCGCCGCCAAAGCAGTTCGCTTCGTTTGACCTAAAGGAAGGAACAGAGTTTCCCAAGTCGTACTTTGTAACGTTGGTGCTTGCCGAGATCGACAACGGAGGGTTACCCGACTTCCTGAACGATCTCTTGAATTGGGTAAAGGGAAAGGTGGAAGCGGCTCTCGGCGCAGCTTTGGGCGCTGCCATAGGCGCGACTGGCGGGCCTGTTGGGGCGATTATCGGTACCGCCGTGGGTGCGGTAACAGGTTGGGTTGTCGGTCTTCTCAAGAGCATCTGGGAGGACGACATTTTCGCACCAGCCACGGTCAGCGTCGAAATCCCGGCGCTCTCTGCCCGGTGGTCAGGCGATGAAACTGCCAGCCCCGAGAGCGTGGTCACCTTTGAGGGGCATGGCGGGAAATACCAACTTACGTTTGACTGGCGCATGTTTGGCCCACCGCTTCTGGAGCCGCCCACACTCGGAGGCGTTATCTACGCCATCCAGCACCGCGAACTGGACCCGACGACCGGCCGGCCATTGGGCAGCCACCTGCTCTGGTACCGGCACGACGGGCGGGGCGACGCTAGCTTCAGATGGGCCCCTGGATCGGGGAATATGGTGGGCAGCGGCTGGAACTTCAAGCAGGTGTTCTCCGGCGGTGACGGCATCATCTATACCATTCAGGAAAATGGCGACCTGCTGTGGTACCGGCACGAAGGCCGGGGCAATGGCAGCGCCGCCTGGGCCGCGGGTTCGGGGAAGAAGGTCGGCAATGGCTGGGATTTCTTGCACGTCTACTCCGGGTAGTACGTGCAAGTCTGGCTAGTTAGGGTTTGGTCCCAGCGCCAGGACTCCCCAAGTTGTCGAGAGCATTCTTCAAGCTCGACAGAATATCCAGAGGGAGAGGAAACACGATAGTCGTGTTCTTCTCGGTACCGATCTCCACCAGCGTTTGCAGGTAGCGCAACTGTAACGCTGCCGGCTGTCGCTGAATCACTTCGGCCGCCATCGCAAGCCGCTCCGCCGCCATGTACTCGCCTTCAGCATGGATCACTTTGGCGCGGCGCTCACGCTCGGCTTCGGCCTGGCGTGCAATCGCTCGGATCATCTGATCGGGAAGGTCGACGGCCTTCACCTCGACCTTAATCACCTTGATCCCCCATGGATCCGTGTCGAGGTCGAGCACTGACTGCAGTCTCATATTGAGCTTCTCGCGTTCGCTGAGCAGGTCGTCCAGTTCCACTTCGCCGACCACACTGCGGAGCGTCGTCTGCGCCAGCTGCGACGTCGCGTAGAGATAATTGGCAACTTCGAGCACTGCCTTGCGGGGCTCGAGAACACGGAAGAACAGCACCGCGTTGACCTTCGCGGTCACGTTGTCACGCGTGACGATGTCCTGCGCCGGCACATCGAGAGTCTCCACCCGAAGCGAGATCCTGACAAGACGATCGATCGGAGCAAATACAAGTATCAACCCCGGACCTTTCGGTTGCGGCAACGCACGTCCGAGCCGAAAGATCACGCCACGCTCATACTCGGCCAGAATCTTGATAGAGCTAATCAGGTACAGCACGACAATCAGCAACGCAATCGTAATTGGTGAAAACATGCATCAGGCTCCTGTTCAGGTGTTACTCAGTGGTTCCACTCTCAAACGCATACCATCAACGGACAGCACTCGAACCCGCGTTCCCGGGCTGACGGCGACCGAACTGACTGCGTCCCAGTATTCGCCGTGCACCAATATCTTTCCTTCCGGATCGAGCGAAGTCCGAGCGATACCGGTCTCGCCGACCAACCCGCTTACTCCTGTCTGTACCTTGTTGCCATGCGCGCGTATAACCAGCGTCGTGAGAAATACGGAGATAACTGCGAACGGCAACGCAATGGCTATGGCGGTCCCGGCTCTGATACGGAACTCTGGAGGTCCTTCCACGAGGAGAAGTGCGCCGAGAATCATCGCAACCGCACCGCCCGCCCCTAAGATCCCGAAAGAAGTGAACTTCGCCTCGAGCACAAACAGTGCAAGCGCGAGCACGATAAGAGCCACTCCAAGCCAGTTGAGCGGGAGTACGGCCATTGCAGTGAGGCCGAGCAGAAGAAGAATAGCTCCCGCCACTCCTGGAAAGATCAGACCGGGCGTAGAGAATTCGACATACAGGCCGAGAACTCCGAGGAACAGGACAACCAGTGCGATGTTGGGATCGCTGACAGCGTTGAGTATTTTTTGACGCACGCTCAGTTCGTAGGAGGCGACCTTTGCGTCTCCGATCGCAAGCCTCTGCTTTCTTCCATCGAAGCGGGTAATTTCCATACCATCCAGCCGGCGAAGGAGTTCCGCTTCGTCTTTTGCAATCAGGTTGATGAGATTGGAATCGAGCGCCTCTTGCTCCGTAAACGATTTCGCTTCACTCACTGCTTTTTCCGCAAGGGAAACATTGCGGCCACGGCGCGATGCGATCGATCGAAGCCATGCTCCGGCATCGCTCTCGACTTTACGCCGCAGAACCGGATCCAACTCTTTTCCGAGCACGATTGGAGATGCGGCACCGGTGTGCGTGCCGGGCGCCATTGCCGCAACATCGCCTGAGAGCAACACGAAGAAGCCGGCCGAGGCAGCACGCGCTCCGGATGGCGCGACCCATGTTACGACGGGCACAGGAGACGCGATCAGCTTCTCAACCACTTCACGGCTGGCCTCCATGAGACCGCCAGGAGTGTCTAGTCGTATAAGGAGCACCGCCGAACTTCGCGCGTGCGCCTGATCGACGGCATTCGCAACGATTTCCGCTGTAACCGGGCTAATAACGTTGTCGACA
>DASQVJ010000735.1:0-6405 GCA_035640835.1 Bryobacteraceae bacterium | reverse complement strand
AACTTTTATTGAAGGTGATTTGGATGCGCGCGGGCTGAAGTTTGCGATCATCGTCTCGCGCTTCAACAGTTTCATCACGGAGCGTCTTCTCGAAGGGGCGCTCGACGGGTTGGGACGCTCCGGCGCCGACCTCGAGCAGGTCCAAATCATTCGAGTTCCTGGTGCTTGGGAAATGCCCGTCATCGCGGCCGAGATCGCGAAGGGCAAAGAGTTCCACGGCGTGATTTGTCTCGGCGCCGTGATCCGCGGCGCCACGCCACACTTCGACTACGTCGCCGGCAATGCTGCCAGTGGCCTTGCCAATGTGGCCGTGACCAGCGGAGTTCCCATCGCTTTCGGAGTCCTCACAACAAACACGGTAGAAGAGGCCGTCGATCGCGCCGGCGCCAAGTCCGGTAACAAGGGCTTTGATGCGGCGATGAGCGCCATCGAGATGGCCCACCTGCTACGAAAGCTTCGTTCTTAAATGGCTGCACGACGACGATCACGGCACCGGGCGGTACAGATGCTGTATCAGGTGGAGATGCAGCACATGCCGCCGCTGCTCGCCTTTGAAAACTACTACGGATCGCTCTTCGACGAGGAGAACGAATCGCGACCGCGCCGCGATGCATTCGCAGAGCACTTGGTGCAAGGTGTCCTCGACCGCAGCAAGGAAATCGACGAGCAGATCCAAAAGCATTCCGAGCACTGGCGTATCGAACGAATGCCCGTGGTCGACCGCAATATTCTGCGCATCGCTGTGCTCGAGATGCTGCAGGGTAAGACACCTGCCCCGATCGTAATTGACGAAGCGCTCGAATTGGCACGCCGCTTCTCCGGCGAGGAATCCGTGGGCTTCCTGAATGGCGTCCTCGACGCAATTCGCAAAGACCTCAGCTCGCAAACTTGAGCGATGTGGGCGATCCTGCGCGCCTTGCGTTCGAAGGGACTCGACCGCTCGCTCGCCATCACCGAGACTTTCGAGCCCACTCCGCTGCATTCCCTCTACCTGGGTGTCCGCCACTTGCGATCCGAGCCCAGCTACTACTGGCTCGACGCGGTGTTCGAGGCCAGGAGTAAGAAGGAAATCGGATTGCCGACGATGCCGGTGCGTGGGCGCACGCCATTCGATCCACAGCAACAACTCCTCGATGTCTGGACCTGGGTCCTCGCAACAACCGAGTCGCGGCGCCTCCGTCCACCTTGCCTCGAGGAGCAACTCTGGTGCGTGACGACGGGCGAGTCGATTCGCCAACGACTCGGCAATGCATTGCTGGACGCGGGCTCCATTCTGCCCGGTCCATTGCTGATGCTTCGCATGCTGCTCTGGGCCGATGATCGCGGCCCCGATCATGGGTTAAGCGTGTATGCCGATTTCAAAGGGCGAGAAAGCGCAGATCGCCCCGCCGTCGCCCACCTTTACACCGGCAACGACTCGCCCGAAGATGTCGAGGTCGTGAGCCATTGGATACGAACCAACGCTGAACGACTCGGCGTGCCGTTCCGGCTTACCTGAGAGAGCGCGCTCTCGTCACCTCCGCGCTCGAGTTGCTGCTGATCTCGAATCCCGTTCCTGGAACGCGCGCAAGGTACAGGAACTTCGGCTGCTCGATAACCGGCTGCAGTCCAAGCTTTTGCTGCAGCTCCGCAAGACCCCATGCATCGAAGCCGGTGTCGACAAGCCAGATGCGCCTGTTGGGAAACTTCTCTTTAAGCAACCGGATCTTCTCGCGTATGTAGTCGGCACGCTTGATATATCCGCTCCAATCCCAAAGCAACAGCATTACTGGTTGGCCGTGTCGTTCGGCGAGCGCGTTCATTCTCGGCACCCTCGGCGTCTCTCGCTGCAGTTCCTGATCCGTCCCAAGCATCAGCTCAGATTCGAAGTCCGCCAGGATTACATCGCCCGCTTTCACCTCGTGACGATAGCTCTCAAACGCACGCTGCCACATTGGCTTCTCGAACGACTGCATCCAAACATTCTGGCCATCAGGCTGGGCGGTCGCGATCGCCAGGCCGAGCACGCCGATCGGAACCAACCACGAGACGCGAGGCATTCTCATGTGAATGAACTGATGTCCCGCAGCTACGGCTGCGAAAACAATGATTGTGATGACGCTGGTATGACGAGTCGGCGCGACCGGGTGAACGCCCGCGATCGCGGCCACCACGATGAGTAACGTGCCCGCGAAAACGGCTAATCGCGCTGGATCTTTGCGCAGCAGGTAAACGAAACCCAAGACCGCCAATGCCGTCATCACCATCGACGTGGGGATGCTCGAGAAGATGAACATCATCTGCTTCGGGATGACTTTCACAACGAACTCGAGCACGTACCCTTCGGTCGGGAATCCCTTCTTCAGGTAGCCGTCGCGCATCGACGAATTGAGCACCACCTGTTGCGACATGGGCTTGACGATCCACTCGTAGAGCCACACATACATAACGAGGCACACGACCTGGCCGGCCGCCCACAACGGGAATAGGCGGCGTACTTCCTTCCATTCCCAGAAACGCCACAGTGCGTACAATCCGCTTCCTAGCACCAGGAACGCTACCGGGAAAGCGCTCAATGCCGCGAGGATCAACGAAGCCAGGTGCGCCAACATCAGCCATGGCGACCTCTTCTCGAAGGCCACATCCAGCAGGAAGAGCGCGAGTATCGAGAAGAACATCGCCATCGGATATCCACGCAACTGCGGAGTAAGCACCACCAGGTTTGGAGAGACAGCGATTAAACCTGCCGCGCTCCAGGCCACGAATGGATGCACGAAGCGGCGCAACCACAATCCAAACACCAGCACCAGGAATGACCCCGTCAAGGTCGGAAGCAGGCGCAGCCACCAATCCTGCATCGATATCGACGACGCATACCGCAACCACCACAACAACAACGGCGGGTGATGAATCTGGTTATACTCCCCCGCTCTGGCAGAAATTAAATGTAGGAATTCGTCAGGATTGAATTGCGTAATCACTGACAGGTAAAAACGGACGCCAAGAGCCAGCAAGACGAGGATGGCCGCCGCTGCCGTTTCAACGCGAGTGAAGGGCTTCGGACTGGTTTGATCCATAAGTAAACGTCTGATTCCCCCTGTTAGGGTGAGAGTCGTATTTGATTGAAATCCGTGTTACCGCTGATAATTCGTTTTCGTTAGGTGAGCGTCCGATCCGTTGATCGAATCGCCCGTGCCCGGAACTGCCGCGAGGAACAGAACGTTGTGTTCTTCAAAGACGGGTTGCACTCCGAGTTCCTGCTTCAGCTTCCTAAGGACCCAAACGTCAAAGCCCGCGTCGAGAACCCAGATGCGTCTATCAGGATAGCGCTCTCGAAGTGTGTGGATCCGGTCTCGAAGTACATCAACGTGGTCGAGGTAACGGTTCCAATCCCACAGCAACGAGTAGACGACAAGCCCGTTTCGCTCGGACAACGATTCCATTCGCGGCACTTTCGCCACCGCCGCTCTCAGCTCGTCATCCTTGGTCACCATCAAACCCGCTTCGAAGTCCGCCAGCACCACATCATTCGGCTTCACCGCTCGATGGAAACCATCCAACGCGCGCTGCCACCTCGGCTTGTCCCAGATCTCCATCGAGACGTTCTGCGGATCGTGCCGGTAGGTCACAAACGAAAGGCCGATCAGCGTCACCGGCACCAGCCACGACGCTCGAGGCATTAGGGTATGCAAGAACTGGTGTCCTGCGGCAACCGCAACGAGACCAATCAAGCCGATCACCGAAGTGTGTCGAGTTGCGGACATCGGGTGCACGCCCGCCAGGGCCGCCAGCACGATCAGGAACGAACCCACCAGCAATGCCAGTCGTGCCGGCTCCTTGCGAAGCAGATATACGATTCCCAACAGCATCAGCAGGGTCGCCACCCAACCCGCGGGAACACTCGACATCACATAAACCAACTGCTTCGGGATCGCCTTGGCGAGGAACATCCACACGCTCTGGCCTTCCACAAGGAACCCGCCCTTCAGATAGTTCGCGCGCATCGAGGCGTTCAATGCGGTCTCCGCAGCCATGGGCTTCACGATCCAGAAGTAGAGCCAAACGTACAAGCCCGCGCACGCAACCTGGCCGAGCGCCCAAACCGGTAGCAACGGGCGAACATCTTTCCACTCCACGAATCGCCACAGCGCATACATCCCGATTCCCAAGATGACGAAAGCCACTGGAAACGCACTCAGCGCGGCAAGCATGAGCGAAACGATGTGCCCTATCATCAGCACCGCCGACTTTCGCTCAAATGCCAGATCCAACAGGTAAAGTGCGAGAACCATGAAGAACATGGCCATCGTGTAGCCGCGCAGCTGCGGGGCCAGGATGACCAGGTTCGGAGATACCGCGACAACGAGCGCTGCACTCCAGGCGACAAAAGGGGCCACAAAACGGCGCAGCCACAGTCCGAATACGAGTCCCAGAAAGGTGCCGCACAAAGTTGGAAGCAGGCGCAGCCACCATTCTTCTGTCGAGACCTGCGCCGCAGCACGCAACCACCAGAGCAACAGCGGAGGATGGTGAATCTTGTTGTACTCACCTGCCTTCGCCGAAATCAAATGCAACACTTCATCTGGATTCAGATAAGTAGCTTCGGATATGTAAAAACGCGCGAGAAACGCTATCAAGACGGTAATGACCGCGGTGACCGTTTCCGCACGGGACAGGGGCGCGGGATTACTCTGCTGCATAGCTTAAGGTCTCATTGTCGCCGACAACTATGAGACCCGAGCTCTTGTATCGGTTATTACGTCCATGACAATTTGAAACAAAACGGTGGGCTGGCACTGTTAAAGCTAATCGGCAGAGCCAGCCCTTGTGACTAGACTTTCTTCATCAGCCGAGCGGCGATTTCATAGATCTCAGAAGGATCGTATTGAGGAGAGAATTGAGTTTTCGTCGGCTCAGCGTCCGGCATCGGACCGCCTTGCGGGATGCCATCGAGTACCTGCAGCGCCGCGTTGTCGGCCCAGTGCGCCTTACCGCTCCAGATGCCACCCAAATGTTGGAAGTCCGGACCCCATGTGTACAGTCGAGTGTGTTCGCCCTTCTCCATCCAACGCCGAGCCTCGGGGATCTTCATGTCGTCGATGTTCGGAAGCGGCAGGAACTTCGTCATCTGCACTCCGGTCAGCTCCTCGAGAGCGCGACCGTACGCAGCCTGATGCACTCCGCCACGAACCATCAGGTAACCGATCATCGTGCGACCCGTCTCGTTGGTGGTTAACTGATACACGCGATGCTTGTGCATGCGGGCACCTGTTTCGAGAAAGAAGTTATGAAGCAGATCCGCGATCAGATTGCCGCTGTTGAACACATAGTCGCCGTTCCACGGTTTTGCCTGTGAGTCCGCAACCAGGTGTCCAGGACCTCCCACGATGAACTGCTGTAGCAGGCGCGCGTCCTTCAGGTCTTCCATCGGACCGGAAGTTGGATCCGTCTGTTTCGCGGTGCCTTCCAAGAGCATGTTGATCGTCGCCGACACTAACTCCACATGCCCTATCTCTTCAGACGTGATGCTCGCCACCAGTTCATAGAAGGGAGCTAGCTTCTTCTTGTCCTTGAACCCAAACGACTGGTGAAGATAGTTGTTCAATGTCGACATCTCACCGAATCGTCCGCCTAGCAATTCCTGTACGGCGGATGCCCCATCCGGGTCTGGCTTCGACGGCTTCTGTAGCTCGATCTGTAGACGATTGATCCGTGTGAACAAGTGAAACTCCTTGCCCCGTGAGAGGCGACCGTTCACATGGGTGTTTCCTATCTAACGCCATTGCGGATGCGTGCTTTCACCGTTGCGCGATGCTCCACGGCAAACCAATTTCGTGCTGCTGTCTAATCGCCCGCATAACCAGATCGGTGTACCTTTGAGGCAAGGAGTAAATCCATGCTCGAAGCAACCACAGAACATGTGGCGAATGCTAGATCAGTACTCTCCCAAGACGAGCTCTCCAAGATCGATGCATACTGGCGGGCCGCCAACTACCTCTGCGTAGGCATGCTTTACCTCTTCGATAACCCGTTGCTGCGCGAGCCGCTCCAGCCGCAGCACATCAAACGTCGTCTCCTCGGGCATTGGGGATCCGATCCTGGCCAGACCTTCATCTGGGCTCACCTCAACCGGGTGATTCGCAAGTACGACCTCAACATGATGTACATCTCCGGTCCAGGTCACGGTGCACCTTCGATCCTTGCGCATTCCTATCTCGAGGGTGTCTACTCGGAGGTCTACCCGGATAAGAGCGAGGATATCGAAGGTCTCAGGCGATTCTTTAGGCACTTCTCATTTCCGGGCGGAATCGGCAGCCACGCGACACCGGAGACTCCAGGATCCATCCACGAGGGCGGAGAGCTTGGCTACAGCATCTCTCACGCTTATGGCGCCGCATACGACAATCCTGATCTGATCGTCGCAGC
>DASQVJ010000734.1:0-3328 GCA_035640835.1 Bryobacteraceae bacterium | reverse complement strand
GACTCTCGACCTCAATGACCACACGGTTCGGGTCGTCGCGATCGTTGACTCGTCGGCACCCTTCGTCAATCTGCCGGTTTTCTACACGCGCTACTCGCAAGCGATTCAGTTTGTCGGACGCGAGCGCAACCAGCTCTCGTTCGTTCTCGCAAAGCAGCGCGAAGGCATCAGCGATGCAGAGGCTTGCCGCAGGATCGAGCAGGCCACAGGTTTGAAGGCTGCGACATCAGAGGAGTTCGGCTGGGAAACCATCAGGTACTACATCGCGAACACCGGAATCCCAATTAACTTCGGCATCACCGTTGCGATTGCACTGATCGTCGGCACGGTGGTTGCGGGCCAAACCTTCTACCTGTTCACCGTGGAGAACCTGAAGCAGTTCGGTGCTCTGAAGGCCATCGGTGTGACGAACTGGCGCATCGTCGGCATGATTTTGATGCAGGCCTTGATTGTGGGGGCAATCGGCTACGGCATCGGGATTTCGATGACGGCGGCATTCTTCGAGGCCACGAAAGACAACCTCAACCTGCGAGGGTTTCGACTACTGCCTGAGGTTATGGCGGGCACGGCGGGTGTCGTTCTGGTGATCGTCATCCTGGCGAGCATCGTGAGTGTACGAAAAGTGGTGGTTCTTGAGCCCGCTGTGGTGTTTCGCGGCTAAGTGAGGACAGCATGATGACACAAGCAAATGTCGCGACACAACGCAGCGCGCCGGCAGCGATCGACGAACTGGCCGTAACGTGTAGAGGAGTTCTGAAGAACTTCGGCAGCGGTGAGAACGAAGTCCGAGTGCTCCGTGGAGTCGACCTGGAAGTTCCGTATGGCGAAATGAGCTTCCTAGTGGGACCGTCGGGCTGTGGAAAGACGACGCTCCTTAGCGTGATCGCGGGCCTGCTGAACCTGAGTGGCGGAGAGCTTCGTGTGCTCGGAACCGATTTGCATCACCTGAGCGATTCCAGAGCCGTCACGTTCCGGCGCAAGCACCTCGGCTTCGTTTTTCAACAGTTCAATCTTTTGCCGGCTTTAACGGCTGCGGAGAATGCGGCCGTTCCTCTACTGGCCGCGGGTTGGAAGCGGAAGCAGGCTGTCGAGAAGGCAACGGCACTGCTCGATGAACTGGGTCTCGGGCCACGCGCACACGCGAAGCCGAACCAACTATCCGGTGGTCAGCAGCAGCGTGTCGCATTCGCTCGAGCGCTGGTCCACGACCCGCAACTGGTGGTGTGCGATGAGCCGACCTCGGCGCTCGACGAAGGGACAGGGCATCACGTGATGGAGCTTTTGCGCAAGATCGCGGTCCGCCCGGATCGCGCGGTGTTGGTTGTGACGCATGATAACCGAATCTTCGAGTTCGCGGATCAGATAGCTCACATGAATGACGGATTGGTAATGGATGTGGAGAGAAGGGGAGGAAACCGGTCGTGATTTTCAAGATTGGATTGCCATTGCTTGCACTAGGCGCGTTGACTTTTGCTCTGGTCAGCGTTGAACGAATGACACCCAAAAAGGTAGAAGCAGCACCACCGTCGGTTCCACCGTCAGCCGCGTTTTCGAAACAAGTGGGCGCAGTGGGACTCGTGGAGGCCGCTACCGAGAACATCGCGATTAGCGTGCCTGTGCCGGGGCTGGTTACCAAGGTGACGGTGAAGGCCGGTGACCGGGTTCGTCAAGGCCAGGCTTTGTTCACGCTTGATGACAGGGACCTGCGCGCTGAACTGGCTCTTCGTGAAGCGACGGTTGGGCTGGCTCGCACCAGGTTGCAGCGTTTGGAATCGGCGCCAAGGCCTGAGGAGATTCCACCGGCAGAGGCTCGAGTGGATGAAGCGCGCGCCAACCTGGCTGATACACAGACGCAGCTTCGATTGATCGAAAGTGTCAAGGATCGCCGGGCAATTCGCGAGGAAGATTTGCAGAAGCGTCTTCGAGCGGTGGACAGCTCCAAGGCAAAGCTGGAAGAAGCTGAGGCAGCGTTGCGGCTTTTGAAGGCTGGAACCTGGAAGCCTGATCTCGAGGTCGCGCGGCAAGAGGTTGCCGAAGGCGAACAGAGGGTGCAGCGCATTCGCGCCGACATCGCACGGCTGACGATTACGGCGCCGATTGACGGCGTAATCCTGCAATGCAAAGTTCGACCCGGCGAGTACGCTCAGGCGGGCGTGTTGGCCCAGCCGTTGATCCTCATGGGGAACGTGGACACCCTCCACATTCGTGCGGACATCGACGAGAAAGATGCATGGCGCTTGAGACCCGGAGTTCAGGCGAGGGCGTCGGTTCGCGGTAACGCAGCCAAGCGATATGACCTCGCGTTCGTACGCATCGAGCCTTACGTGATTCCCAAGAAGAATCTCACGGGCGACGCAACAGAACGTGTGGATACGCGGGTGCTGCAAGCAATCTATGCGTTGCCGAAAGGTGCTCCGGTGTACCCCGGTCAGCAGATGGACCTCTCGATTGAGGCTGTCGAAGGAGACAAATGATGTTCACGCTTTTGCTCGCGGTGACGCTCGTTTCCGACCCATCGAGCTGGTGGAAGTCGTACAAGGATCCGGAGCTAACGAAGCTGGTGGAGCAGGCTCTGGCGAAGAATCTCGACGTGAAGCAGGCAACTCAGAGGATCGCGGAAGCAAGAGCGATCACGGGCGAAACTTTGAGCCGGCTGTTCCCGACGATCAACGCGAATGCGAGTACTCAGAGGCTTCGCGGCGGATTCCAGCAGGGAGTCATTCGCATCCCGCGGAACGGAGACGGCGTGACCGGCGGAAACTTCGTGTCGCCCTTTGAGACAGGCATCATCAGCGGCGGATTAGATACCAGGTGGGAGCTCGATTTCTTTGGCACGAATCGGGCCGCGCTGAAGGCCGCGCGTGCGGACGTGGTTGCAGAAGCCGAGCTCGCGCAAGACGTCGCTCTCCTGGTGAGCGCGGACGTTGCCCGTGCGTACATTGAGCTTCGTGGCTTTGAAGATCGTATCGCCATCACTCAGCGAAGCCGGGATGCGCAGAAGCAACTCCTGGAGCTGACACAGTCGAGAGCCGAAGCAGGCTTGGCATCGCAGGTTGACGTGGAGCGACAAGCGTCGCTGCTGGCAACCACTGAGGCGTCGATCCCACCGCTCGAAGCCGAGCGAATTGTACGGCTCAATCGGCTTGCTGTCCTGTTGGGAGACTCGTCGTTCGCATCTCGACCGCTTCCTACGAGCACCTCGGTCCTGGAAGTGCCGAGTGTCGAAGCCGGTATCCCATCGGAGCTCTTGAAGCGGCGGCCCGACGTGAGAGCTGCTGAGGCTCGGATTGCCGCGGCTGCAGCCAGAGTGAAGCAGGCACGCACCGAT
>DASQVJ010000733.1:0-5820 GCA_035640835.1 Bryobacteraceae bacterium | reverse complement strand
ACGATCACCAGGCCCTCGAGAAGAGTATGCGAGACGGTGTGAAGCGTGTTCTCAACCAGATCCGTCCGATCGTTGATCACCGATAGCTGCACACCTTTCGGTAGACGGTTTTCATTCAGATCGTCCACCGCCTCTTTAATTCCGTTCAGAACCTCGCTCGGATTCTCGCCGCGGCGCATAAGCACAATGCCTTCCACTCCGCTCGGGCTGTTATTGAGAGCAAAGATCCCCGTCGGCGGGGCAGCCCCGAGTTGCACCTTTCCGACATCGCGAATGAATACCGGCACACCGCGTGCTTCCGTGACAATGATGTTTTCAATATCCTTCACCGACTGCAACAGCCCCACGCCTCGGATCACCATCGCTTGCTGCCGGTTGTCCAACAGAGCGCCACCGGCGTTCCGGTTATTCTTGCCGAGAGCTTCCGAAATTTGTGCAATGGACAGGTTGTATTTGGAGAGTGCGAGAGGGTCAACCTGAACCTGATACTGCTTCACCAGTCCACCGAACGGAGTAACGTCGGCGATCCCAGGCACCTGGAGGAATCGGGGAATCACAACCCAATCCTGGATTTCCCGAAGATCCATCGCGTTCAGGCCGCCGCCTTGCAGAGAGTAGCGGTACAACTCACCGATCGGCGTTGACATCGGCCCCAGGCTCGGTGTCACACCTTCCGGCAGATCGGCATCGCGCAATTTCTCGAGTACAACTTGCCGTGCGAAATAATCATCCGTGCCGTACGCGAAGGTCAACTCAACAACCGACAACCCGAAGATCGTGCGGGACCGACGGGCAATCACGTGGGGGACGCTATTCAAAGCGCGCTCGAGTGGTACAGTGACCTGCTGTTCTACCTCCTCGGCAGCGCGGCCCGGAAACAACGTGACCACGACCACTTGCGTATCCGAGATATCCGGATATGCTTCGATCTTCAGTTGTCCGAAGGCCCAGACACCGAGCCCGACAAGAAGCATCCCGAGCAGAACAGTAACAAAGCGCTGCTGCAGGGCAAAACGTAGCAATTTGGCGATCACACTAGTTCCTTAATAGCCCTTCAGCAACATTGCGCCATCCACGACAACCCGGTCGTGCGGTTCGAGTCCGTTGAGCACACCGATGCTATTGCCATCGCGGCTGCCCAGTGTGACTGAGACGGGTTCAAATGTGCCGGGAGTGATTTCGCGGTACACTTTGGTCTGTTTCTCTGCTTGAATGACAGCGCTTGAAGGGATTACCGGCATGGGACGGGTCGCGTCCACGTGGCGGATGCGGCCGTACATCTCGGGCCGTAACCTCCCGCCTGTGTTCGAGACTTCTGCGTAAACCTTGACGGTACGAGTTGTCGGATCAACCATGTCGGCAATTCTGGTCACGCGCGCCTGAAATCTCTGATCCGGATACGCCGTGAGTTCAACTTCAAGGCGCTCTCCTTTTTCGATCATTCGAATGGTGCTTTCAGGAACTTCGGAGACAACCCAGACGGAACTGAGGTCGGCAATCGTCATCACCGGATTGCTGGTGTCGTTGCGGTATTCGCCGGGAACGACGCTCATGTCGAGAACCTTGCCCGAAATCGGCGCGTGGATCTCGATCTTTTGGCGAAACGACTGTCGTTTCAAACCAAGCAGGTCGAGCCTGGCATCTGCCTGGTTTTTCGCGGCCTCAGCTTGCTCCACTGCGGCTTTCGCTTGCGCCAGCGCAGCTTCAGCGGTAAGCACATCCTTTTTCGGCCCAGCCTGCCCGGCAAACAGATCCTTGGCGCGATCATAATCCGACTGCGCCTTGATCAACGCGGCACGTGATTGTGTGAGCGATGCTTCCGCCTGCAGGGCGGTGGACATTGCTGTATCCGCCTCGGAGCTTTCGATCAGCAACACAGGCTGTCCCTGACGTACTGAATCCCCAATCCGAACCAGCACATCGACAACTTTTCCCGCAACCGGAATCGTCACGCGTGAGACGCGATTCGGATTCACGTCAATTTTGCCTGGCGCCACTACTTGATCAACAGCGATGTCCCGCATTTGTACATCTGCCACACTAATCTGCTGAAGCTTGGGCGAGTCAGCCGGTATCGTGATTCGTCCCGGTGGCGCGGTTTGGGTCGTCGCAGGGGGCGCCGCCTGCACGCTTGGGCTTGGAGAATCCGGTCGGCGGCTGCAGGCCTGCAGGCAGCACGCAAGAACTACCGCGCCAATCATGTACTTTTTCATGGTTGAAATCCCTCTTCGATTCGACAACGCGTCACGGCAACGGGCGACCAATTGCCTGTTCGAGTTGCCATATGGCCAGTGCATAAGCTGCACGAGCCTGATTGGCCGCTAGTCCAGCCTGACTTGCGGTTCTTTGCGCATCAAGAAGTTCGAAGAGGCTCGCCTCGCCTCTTTGATAGCTGAACTCCATTATGTTTCTCATCTTGGCGGTTGCAGCCAGGCCATCTTCGCTGTAGATGGCAAGCGTCCGCTGGGCAGCCAGATATGCCTGATAGGCTTTCTCCACGTCCGTGATGGCTTGTGTTTCCGCCTGTCTTAGTTGCGCTTCAGCGGTCTTTTCCTGTGCCAGCGCTTGCGACAGGGCGGCTTTCTGATTGTTATAGACAAACAGAGGAAACTCAGCGATCATACCCACGGAACTATCGCTGCCAACGCGCTGATACTCGGCTCCTACGGCGATGTCACGCTTACGTTGAGCTCTAGCCAGCGCCAGACCGTGTTCCGCAGCTCGTAATGTATTCCGCGCGGCAGCGACATCGGGCCTTTCGTTGAGCGCGATTGCTCGCAGTTCCTCAACATTAGGGATAATGCGTTTCGTCAGTAACTGTCCCTCGATCTGAATCGGGAGACTCGCCGTGGAAGCTGAACCGGGCTGTGCAGGTGCAGCCGTACTGATCGTCAGAAGCGATGCGTCATCCGGTCGAAGGTTCAAGAGATTGAGAATGTCCCGGCTCGCCTGCTGATAAGCTGTCTGCGCATCGACGACCGCCTGGCGGTAAGGCAGGCGCGCCGCACGGGCACGAAACAATTCCACCGCTGCCACATCACCCGCTTGGAATCGCACATTGGTGAGCCGCTCGGTTTCCACGTATTGGGAATCAATGGTTTCAGCCAGCCGTAAATTTTCGCGCGCCTGAATTGCGTTTGTGAAGGCTTGCCTCAACTGGAACAACTGCGTTCGGAATGCATCGAGAATCTGAGCCCGGGACGCGTCGACAACGGCATCAGCCTGCTGGACACGAAGCTCCCGTTTACCACCACGCTCGATGATCTTGATGACCTCGGCCGTATAGGTCGGTTGTGCACCGGCATCGGCGTTTGTCGAGAAAAAGCGCGGAACGCTGCCTCGGACCGGCGATTGCACGGGAAATTGCTCCATCCCGATATGAATGACCGGATTGGGTTTGTACCCGGCTATACGACGAAGGGCCTCACTGATTTCCAATTGATATCGGCTTGCCGCGATTGCCTGATTACGCTGAAGAAGCAGTTCTTCTGCTGCGGCGAGCGTCAGTGATCGGGGAATCGTTCCAGCGCTGAAAGTTTGTTGTGTCTGGGCTACAAGCGGCAAACCAACCAAACACCATACGAGCACTCTTATACAACTCTGCTGTCTCACTCAAAACGTCCTCTTTTTATGTATGTACTGATTTGCTTACACGTCAGCTCTCCAGCACGACAGTGCTGGTGGCATGAAAGTGCATCAGGGTCGGAGTTAGAGAAACCGCGGAGGAGGGCGTATGTAGCAACTGCGCGAGAACGGACGGACTGCCCGGTCGGGCTCGTCGTAACCTACGCAGGTGGCGATTGGCCGTACAACTGAGCTTTCGACACTGCAGAGGACAAACATTGAACAGGGGGACAGAATGGCGGCGGGCCGCTTCTCACTCGCCGATTCGCGTATGAGTCGCGGTCCGTGCCCCCAAATCCATGTAGGGTACTCAGTAGAGTTTCCCCTTGATAGGTTACCAGTACCGTCGTTGACCCAAACTCCTACATGCTTACCCGAAAAGCGCGTTGTGACGACAAGGTCCACATCGCGGTCGCCGTCGATGTCTCGTGGAGCAAGGTCCAGACCACCAGGATGGGATTGCAGCTTGAACGAGGTCCGATCAACACGATTGCTGAATTTCAGATCGACGGTGTACTGCGTCGACAGCATGGATCCGTGATCCGGAACCGCAACCGCGAGGTCACTGCGACGGTCTCCGTCGAAATCGGCGCTGGTCGCGCCTCCGCCGGCCAGAACTGCGCGCGCCAGCTCGCCGAGAGAATCTTCTCGCTCACCGCCCGCCGCCGGGGCAACAGCGGTCAGAAGCAGCAGCATCGCCAAAACAGGCGCTGCTACGAGCCGTTCCATCAGCTGATTCCGGAGCCCAATTTTGGAATGACAGGTCAAATGGTGCTAAACACCGTAAGGATAACAAAAACGACAGCCTCGGCCCAAGTTGGTCGCATTTCAGAACCTGCGTGCCGCAAGCCGGCACGGAACCGTTAAGTAGCCGCAGACTTGTCACTGTGAGCGCCGCGAAGAGTGACATCGTTCAGCTGGCTCATTGAGACACACGTATCCTGACAGTGTGAACCTCGACGAATGGTCCAAGCACAGCATCCACGCAAACAGATGGACGTTTCTCGCAGGAGCATACGGCATGGTTTTCTTTCTGATCCTGGCGATGGAAGCCTTGTCGGTGGATCTAACGCCGGACGACATTATGAACATCGCCTACTACGACCAAAAGCCCTTTTGGTTTTGGCTTAGTCGCGTTCTATTTCCTTTCGATCCGAGTCTCATCAGACCCAGTGGCGGTGTTTGGTATTTAAGCCTATACCAGTTGGTTGGACTCAATCCCGTTCTCTATCACGTGTCTTGCCTGGGGCTGCTGTGCCTTAATATCTTTCTAATTTCGTTTTTGGCAAATGCGCTTACGGGCTCGATCTTCGCCACCTTTGTTTCGGTTCTCTTAGCCTCGTATCACGCTCGATTGGCGGACTTGTACTACAGCGCGGGCACGATCTTCGACATCGCGTCTGGCGGCTGCTTCCTCGCTGCCATGCTTCTCTTTGTGCGCGGTTCTGCGGGCGCGTGGGCAGTCGTTGCGTTGTTCATTCTCGGGTTGGGTTTTAAAGAGACCACCGTTGTGCTGCCCGCTGTTATGGGCGCTTGCCTGGTCTTTCTTCCTCCCGATGCAGATCGATCTGTTCAGCGAAAGAAGTGGCGATTGGTGATTACTTTGTCGGCCATCGCTGTTGTTTTCGCCTTGAGCCGATTTGCCTCCCCGATGCTTACGAATCCGGCGTACCGTCCCACCTTCACGGTCCACAAATTTCTAATGGCCTTTTCACATTACGCGGCGCACATGACCTTGCGCGCCGTGGTGTCGCAAAAGGTTACGCTAGGAATTCTCGCGGCTTTCGTGATAATCGCGGTGCCTGTGCCTCGATCTCGCGTTCCGATCTGCTGGATCATTGCGGGCTTGTTGCCGATCGCCTTTGTCCCGGAGCGATCCCTGTATACGGCGTACCTCTCCTCCATCGGTGTGAGCCTACTCATTGGTGGGTTGATAGGCGACATTGAGGAGCGATCGCGGCTCCAGAAAACGGCTCATACGTTGAGTGCGGCAGCTATTTTCGCAGCTTTGTCCGTAGCTTGGTTTACAACGAACCTGCACCACCGCAGTCTGGACCGCACGGTCATATTAAATGGGGCGAACCAGGTTGGGTCTTTCCTGCGTCAGGTGTCTGAGAACCTTCCTAGACCCAGCACGGGCGCTGCAATCCTGCTTGTTGATGACCCTTTCACAGTAAATGAGTGGACACCCGTCAG
>DASQVJ010000732.1:0-8481 GCA_035640835.1 Bryobacteraceae bacterium | reverse complement strand
AAACGAGCTTCCGCTAGTGAACGATGTGGCGCCTGGAACGCTTGTGCTCAGGAAGCTGAAGTCCGCGCGGCCGGAGATGTCCTGCTGCCCGAAACCATCCGCATTCTGCTGCTGGAATTGGAAGCTGAACTTCATCGAGTGCTTGCCACGAATCCAGCTAAGGTCGTTTTTGATGCCGGATCCGGGTTGGCGCGTCCCGTTGTAAGCCGTACTGCCCCAGTTGCTGAACTCGGTAAACCGGATGCTCGGAAAGTTCACATTGCAGTCGACCACGTTCTTCATGCAAACTTTGTCCTTCCATTCGCCACCCGTTCCGATCGAGTAACTGTTCTTGGTGAAGTTGTTGCGCGCGTAGGAAAAGTGATTCAACAGCGTTGGCGTAATGGTGAAGTCATGCGAGAAGCGGTAAGCTTCCGTGTCCCAGTCTTGAATCTGACCATCCCAAAGGGGGCCAGGCAATCCAGGGGGACCCGCGGCTCCGGGCTCACGATTGAACGTCGTCCGATTCCAAACCATCGACACGCGGTGACGTGTTCCAATGATCTGGTCGCCTTTCACGCTGAGCTTATTCGTGGGCGTTACGGTTGTTCCACCAGTGACGATGTAATTGTTTCGAACGTAATCGAGCGTTCCAGGAACGCCGCCGCGGTTCGGCGTAATGCCGGTTGCATACGGAAGCACGGACTTGGTGAAGTTCGCAAAACGAGCTGTCGGAATCTGGTTGTTCGGAAACGGATCGCGAATGAAGCCCGTGCCGCTTGGATTCGCGCGCGTCGTCGCGGGATCATAGATGATAATCTGCTGCCCGGCAGCGTTCACCCAGTTGCGGAAATCGCCGTTGTACATCTCCGGGGTCGGCACCGAGAGGATGGTGTCGTTAGCGCCAACTCGATTGCGGAAGCCTTCGTAAGCAAAAAAGAAGAACGTCTTGTTGCGACCGTTGTAGAGCTTCGGGATCCACACGGGACCGCCGGCAGTCGCGCCGAAGTTGTTCTGCCGGTACACCGATCGCGTCTGCGGGAAGAAGCCGCGTGCGTCCATCTTGTCGTTACGCAGGAAATCATACGCCGAGCCGTGGAAGTCATTGGTCCCCGACTTCGACGTGAACGTCATGATGCCGCCACCCGCCTGGCCATACTCTGCCTTGAACCCATTCGTGTCCACCGCAAACTCGGTCAAGGCTTCCACTGAAGGCGTGTTCAGCGCCGCCTCATCAGCGTCGCCCGAGCGATTTGTACCCACCGAGTGACCATCGAGCGTCGCATCCCACTGCGCCGCCTGACCGCCACCCAGCGCGAGTCGCTGGCCAGTGCCTTTGGCCTCTGCGACAATCGACACCAGGTTAAAGGGACTGCGCATCGCCCCGCCGACCACGAGGGGCAGCTCATCCACGAGCTTGTTCTGCACCGCCGTCGACACCTTCGCGTTATCCGTCTGCACTTGAATCGTGGTGGCCGAAACTTCAACGCTTTCGCTCACCTGTCCGATTTGCAACATGGCGTCTACACGGACAGTGTTTCCGGTCGTCAACACCACCTGGTTCTCGACGAAGCGTTTAAAGCCGGCCGCCGTGACTTCCAACCGATACTTGCCAGGCACCAGATTCGGCAGCACAAACTCGCCGCTCCCGGATGAGTTCGTCTTGGCAACTGCGTTCGTCGCAGTGTTTGTGAGGACAACTTCGGCACCCGCGATCGCCGCTCCTGCCGGGTCGATAACGGTTCCGCTCACAGAGCCTCTTTCACTCTGCGCAATTACCATGGCCGGCAAACACAGTAGTGCCAGCAGACTTCTCATAGATAACCCTCCGTCGAGAAATGTGGATCATTTCTATCACATGCCCGGGCCAGACGCTAACAGCCTTTTACTCAAGGCGGCGCAGAAACGCCCGATATGTTCGTTGACATGTTCTTTCGGCATGCCCAGAAAGCACGCGTTCCGATGTGGCGCAACCTTAGTCGATGGGCTCTGGTGGTTGGGCTGCTTGTAATCTTTGGTGGCGTCAATTCATGCACTCGGAGGCCGATGCCTGATCGAGTCTGGAAGATCGGATACACCCACCGCTGGCCTTACTACCTGTTAACCAAGGACTCGAAAGCTCCGACCGGCTTCGTTTCCGAAGTGATGCGTGAGGCTGCACGCCGGCGGAACATTCGCCTGCAATGGGTGTACATCGAGCCGGGGCAGATTCGGTTTGCTCTCAAGGCGGGCAAGGTCGATTTAGTGCCGTATTTGTTAGACCTTCCTTCTCGCCGTCAGACGGCCAATTTGACCCGACCCTGGTGGCATGACACGTTCGTGGTCATCACCGATCGATCCAGGAACTTTCGCAAGCTGTCAGATTTGAAGGGTTATCCGGTAGCGCGAGGCTATCAGGACTGGAACTCGCCGCCCGCGGGATTCTTACCCCGAACAGCTGTGGGAGTTCAGGCTGAAGACAATCAAGATGCCGTGGGCAAGTTGTGCAGGGGATCAGTCGTCGCGGCAATCGTTCAGCAGACTTACTACGAGGAGATGCTGTCGCATAGACCGGTCGAATGTCAGGGAGTGGCACTTTCGCGAGTGCCGCTGGCGTCGTTTGCGGCTCCTATTTCAATAGGCGCGAACGACAAGGCATTCGGTGTTGCACAGGTGCTTCGGGATGAGATCAACACCATGTCCGGAGATGGCACAATCGTGAGGCTCGCTGCGGAATGGTGGCCTATCACCGGTCACGAGCTGCAGATGGTTCAACGCTCATCCCAAGAGTACGAAAGAGAGGCGCACAATCGGTGGTTAATAGCATTTCTTTCGCTCGCTGTCGTGATCGGAGTCTGGCAGACCAATGTGCACCGTCGTCTGCGCAAAGCTGCCGAGCAAGCGAATCAGGCAAAGGACATGTTCCTTGCCAACATGAGTCACGAACTTCGCACGCCGATGAACGGGGTGCTTGGCATGACCGAGTGGGTGCTCGAAACAAATCTCTCTCCCGATCAGCGCGAGAGCCTTGAACTCGTGCACGCCTCCGCCCACAACCTCGTTGGACTCATCGACGACGTCCTGGATCTCGGGCGTATCGTGCAAGGCAAGCTGACACTCGAGCGGGTCCCGTTCGATCTTCGAGCAGAAATTCAGCACGTGGTCCGGGGTCTCGCCGGATCGGCTCACGAGAAGGGGTTGGAACTGATCCTCGAGGTCTCCGGTGATGTACCGCACACCGTCGTCGGCGATCCGCGTCGTATCCGGCAAATCCTGATCAACTTGCTCTCGAACGCGGTCAAGTTCACCGAGTCGGGAGAGGTCGCGCTGACGGTGGAGCGAGTAGGGTCCGATGCCGTCGCCGACGTCGTTGTCTTCTCGGTTCGAGACACCGGTATCGGCATTGCGTCCGAGCAACTTCCCACAATCTTCAACGCGTTCATGCAAGGCGATCCCTCGTCGCGTCGCAAGCACGGGGGCGCGGGAATCGGGCTCGCGATAAGCCGGCAGCTTGCAATGCTGATGGGTGGAAACATCACGGCGCAGAGCACCCTCGGCCTGGGAAGCTGTTTTTCGTTCAATGTTCGACTGACCAGGGTTCGGCCGCAAAAGCTCAACACACGCGCCGCCTCAGCCGAGCCCCTCGAACGGCGGGTTCTCATCATCGAAGGGAACAGCACGATTCGCAAGGTTCTGGTAAAGGGCTGTGCATCTCTGGGCTGGATCCCCGACGCGGTTTCAAGTGTTGAGGAAGCCATTGCTACCCATGGGCGCCGGCCTATCGACCTGGTGCTGGTCGCCTACAACCTGCTGGGTATCGACCCTCTCGGAACCATGGCGCGGATCAGCTGCGAAATGCTCGTCTCGAAGCTGGTGCCAATGCTGAACACGACGGAGAGAACCAGAGCGATTTCTGCTCTCCAGGCGTATGGTTACAACAGGTACCTGCTGAAACCGGTCACTCAGGACGACCTGCAACACCTGCTCCAGGCTTTCGATGAAAGCCTCCATGGGAACGCAGCTGAACAGTTTGTTTAGGAGGTCTGGGGGTTGGACGGAGGACCCGCTTCGGGCCTGGGTTCCGAACCAGGCTTCGGCTTCTCCCGCTCCTTCTCCTTGCCCTGTTGTTGTTCCTTCTTCGCGGGACTGATAATCACGTGGGCGTTGCGGCCTTCCAACTTCGGCTGGCCTTCTACTTGCCCGTGTTGCGAAAGGTCGGCGGCAAACCGAAGCAGCAGCTTCTTTCCCAGATCCACGTGCGCGATCTCACGGCCGCGGAACTGGACCACCGCCTTCACACGATTGCCTTCACCCAGAAAGCGGATCGCGTGGTTCTTCTTAAACTCGTAATCGTGGTCGTCGGTGTTGGGGCGGAACTTCAGCTCCTTCACCTGAATGATGTGTTGCTTTTTCTTCGCTTCGTGCTGCTTCTTCTTGTTCTCGTACTGCCACTGACCGTAGTCCATGGCTTTGGCAACCGGAGGCTCTGCGGTTGGGGCGATCAGGATCAGGTCCAAACCAAGGTCCTGGGCCTTGCGGATAGCAGCCGATGTCGGCATAATCTCGACGGATCCGTCCGGGAAGACTGCACGAACTTCCCTTGCGCGGATTGCTTCGTTTACGTTTTCTCGAATTCTGGGACGGCGGGGAGGGTAATTTCTCGGTGGAAGCATTCAGTGTTAAAAATGAGGGCGACTAGCCATGATACTGATGTTACCAGACTGCAAAGAGATGCGCCTTCGAACCTACTTTTTGCGACAGTTGGAATCCATTCTACGCATTACTCTTCGGGGGCGGTGTTGGCCTCCTGACGCTATACTTTAAAATTTCAAAGTTCCAGGAGTCTCCAGAAAAAATGTTTGGTCGGTGCTTAATTGGCTTCTTCTGCGTGGTTTCGCTAGTGTCTGCTCAGGATACCCGAAAGCGCGTTGCTGTCATGAACTTCGATTATTCGACCGTCAACAGCACGGTCGCGGCGATCTTCGGCACCAATATGGATGTGGGCAAGGGTATCGCCGACATACTGGTCGAGAAGCTGGTCAACTCCGGGAAGTATCGAGTGATCGAGCGCAAACAGCTCGACAAGATTCTGGCAGAGCAGAATCTCTCCAACAGCGATCGTGTTGACACCGCCACCGCCGCCAAGATCGGCCGCGTGCTCGGCGTGGACGTCATCGTGATGGGCAGTATCACCCAGTTTGGTCGCGACGATCGCCAGCAGAATTTGGGAGGAGGTGTGCTTCGCGGCGTGGCCGGTAAGTATGGTCTGGGCGGAGTCGGTGCCAAAAGTTCGAAGGCCGTCGTCGGCGTTTCCGCCCGCCTGGTGAGCGCCGATACCGCCGAAATCCTGGCTGCAGTCTCTGCCAAGGGTGAATCGACCCGGTCGAGCGCATCGCTGGCGGGCGCCGGTGGTTCCGTAGGTACTGCAGCCGGTGGTGCGGTCGACATGCTGAGTTCGAATTTCGCGAACACCATCCTGGGCGAGGCCGTCACGCAGGCGACCACGCAACTAGCGGCCCAGATCGACGCCAACGCGAGCCGGATGCCGACGAACAAGATTACCGTCAACGGCCTGGTCGCCGACGTCTCCGGTCAAACACTCATCTTGAACGTCGGCAGCCGTGCCGGCGTACGCGTGGGCGATACCCTTCAGGTCGTTCGATCCCTCCGCGAGGTTCGCGATCCGGCAAGCGGGAAAGTGATCCGGCGCATCGAGGAGCCCGTTGGTTCGGTAACGATCACCCAGGTAGACGACCAATCGTCTGAAGGCAAGTTCACCGGCTCGAATCCGAAAGTCGGCGACGTGGTCAAGTCGCAATAAACTCGGCCGTCGGGCTTAACTTCCTTGAGTTTACGGCCGAAAAGGAGAGTATGATGCCGCTGCAGACCGGCGATCGCCTCGGCGATTACCAGATCATCGACATTCTTGGCGCAGGCGGCATGGGCCGCGTTTACAAGGTCCGAAACATCATCTCCGAGCGCGTGGAGGCGATGAAGGTCCTGCTGCCGAACCTGAGCAGCGACCCCGAGCTTGGGGACCGCTTCATGCGCGAAATCAAGGTCCAGGGAAGCCTGCAGCACCCCAACATCGCAAGTCTGCATACCGCGATGCGCGTCGAAAACCAGCTCATCATGCTGATGGAGTTCATCGAGGGTCAAAGCCTGGAGAAGCTCCTTGGAAATGGACCAATTCCTCTGACGCTGGCAATGGAATACACGATGCAAACCCTCTCCGCCCTGGCCTATGCCCATGAGCGAGGGGTCGTGCATCGCGACATTAAACCGGCCAACATCATGGTGACGCCGTCCGGGGCCGTGAAGCTCATGGACTTCGGGATTGCGCGCATGGCGGCCGATCGTCGATTGACCCAAACCGGGCGTACCCTCGGATCGCTGTTCTACATGTCGCCCGAGCAGATCAATGGCGTCTCGCTCGACGCGCGATCGGATCTCTACTCTCTCGGAATCTCGCTCTACGAAATGGTGACCGGGCGCCGCCCGTTCAACGGCGACAGCGATTACTCGATCATGGCTGCGCACCTGACCGCCAATCCGGTCCCGCCCATCCAGGTCGATCCGCGGCTGCCCGGTGCCCTTAACGACATCATCCTGATGTCGATAGCGAAGGATCCTGGGCAACGATTCCAGTCCGCCGAGGCAATGAGAGCCGCGCTCGGTTCCGTGCTGGCCTCGATGCAGGCCCAAGGGGCAATGCCGACGGCCCCGCTCCATAGTCCGGCGATGGGCAATCCCGCTCAACCGTATCAGGCTCCTCGAGGCACCAATCCGCACCAGAGCCCGATGGCTACCCCGGTCCACCCAATGCCGGCCCCGGCAGCCGCTATTCCTCAAGCGGCCCCGCCCCGTAATACGGCCGGCCGAGGCCTGTACATTGCGTTGGGATCAATCGTCACGGTGGGTTTGCTGGTGGTCGCAGGAACCCAAGCTCCCCGATTCTTTAACTCTGCCGGAGCGAACAGCGCGCAGCACGAGGCCATTCCCGCAGCTCCCGCCGAGTCGGCAAACCCGAGCCCAACACCGGCTGCCGAGCAGATGTCACCGTCACAAACGGCGGCTCCAGCGGCGCAGAATGCCGCTCAAGTCGCTCCGTCGACTACCCCTCTTCGTCCGCAACAGCCTGCAAGCAGTACAAATACGGGATACGCGACCCCTCAGGCAACCACCACTCAGCCTGCCCCGCCTGGCACGCAGAACACCCCCACTGTGGTGGATAATGGGCCTACAACAGGTTCGGTTGTTACCCAATCCCGCGCAGGCATCGATCCCAAGCTGAACGACGAGATCGCTGCTCTCCGGGAAGCAAAGAGCGTATTAATGATGCTCGGCAACCGGGCCGGAACCGTCAAGACATCTGTCGACACGATCCGGCAGGATCAGAATCGCGCCGGATTGAACCTCCGAGGGGATATCTCGACAGCATTGAGAAGAATGGAATTCTATCTCGATGAGGCAGAAGGCGCCATCCGGTCCGGCGAAGTCGCCCGAGCAAAGTCGAGCTTGTCCTCGGCCGAACGGGAAATAGAAAAACTCGAAAATTTCTTAGGCCATTAATCCTGAAACGGTTACTTGGGAAGATCTCGAGTGCGGGTTCTGGATACCCCCGTTAGAATTCCGAGCCCGACCAGCGTGATGACGCCCACTGCGATCCATCGCGACGGTATCCCCATCATCTGCGCACCGTACGCCAGACCGATGATGAGGATTCCAAACCCTAGCAGGTAGAGACTGAATGACATACGTTCCTCCGCCGATATGTAGAGCATGCTGGTTGCCAACCCTGGAGCCGATGCCTCACGGCGACATTGTAAAAACTTCCGGAACCTGTCACGGTTTGGTCAGCGTCTAAAGTACTGTGGATTCAGCGGAATGGATATTCTGATTAGAAGTAACGGAAGATTTTACTTGACTTGCTGTGCCGATCAGGACACAATCACGCTAGAATTTACATAGCCAGGGTGCTCTATCCGGACCTGATTTCCGGAAGAAGTTTCCCGGCAGAGGGAGTGAGTACGTTGTCTGCCTACACCTTTATCGATCCGAACGCCTCGTACGCTTTGCCGTCGACGTTCCAATTTGACGAATACATCGAGACCGAGCGTGAGCTCTGGGCTTTGTTTCCCGAGACCGATGGCAAGCGAGTCAACTTCGTCCAAATCGGTTTGACGGCTATGATTTACTCCGAGGTTCCGGAAGACGGTTCGGAGCTGGGGATCGATGAGACGTACATTCTGATGCCGTGTGAGGATCTCACGCTCCGGCCCATCCGGATGCGTGCGACGCGCCGCCTCACGCTGAGCGAGTATCGAATGGGTCATCTCACAGCAGTAAAGCTCATCGGCAAGGTGAACGAAGCCGGTGAGGTCATGCGGGAAATCGGCTACGAAATCCTCGGCGACGAAGTCGTTTCCGAAGCTCAGGCTCGCATTGCGGAAACCCGCGAAGAAGATTAGACTGCGTTCTCTCCCAACCCTTTCGTGCCGGGCGAGCGGCTGCTGACGTACG
>DASQVJ010000731.1:0-6462 GCA_035640835.1 Bryobacteraceae bacterium | reverse complement strand
ATGAGCTGGAGGAGTTGCAATTAAAGGACGAGGACGTAAGATTCTCGCTTCCTTCTGAACTTGCAGCCGCCGGAACACGTCTGACGCAAATAGCCACACTATGACGCCCAGCCTCCAGCTTGCTGACGCTCTGCACGCAGGTGCACTTCAATCCATTCGTAAGTCTGCAAATGCCATGTTCGGTTTGCAGCACAACAGCGGATATTGGTGGGGCGACCTGACGGCCGATACGACTCTCGAATCGGACTACATCCTGCTGCAGCTTTGGCTCTATCCGCCGGAGAACGGTGTCTGGAATCCTCCCACTCGAGACAAAGTCAATCGAGCGGTTGAGTCGATTCTGCAGCGCCAGTTGCCGAACGGTGGCTTCAACATCTACCCGCGAGGGCCCGCTGAACTGAGCGCTACCGTCAAGGCATATTTCGCACTGAAGTTGGCCGGGATTCCCACCGACGATGCGCGTATGGTTGCCGCCCGCGAGCGCGTACTCGGCCTCGGGGGCATTCAGGACGCCAACAGCTACGTCAAGATCAATCTGAGTCTGTTCGGCCTGTTTCCGCGCGAATGCTGCCCGAGCATCCCACCGGAAATGATGCTGCTCCCGGGCGACTTCATTTACCAGATGTCGTCATGGACGAGGGCCATTGTGATCCCTCTTTCGATCGTCCACTCGTTTAACCCGCAGCGTCCCGTGCCGAACGGTTTCAACCTCCAGGAGCTGTTTGCTCCTGGTGGCACGCGCTTCGACTGGCTGAAGGATCGCAAACTTTGCACCTGGCGCAACGCCTTCCTGGGTGTCGACTGGATGGGCAAGTTCTGGGAAAAGTACGGCTCACGCAGCCTGCGCAAGAAGGCGATTCATCGAGCCGAGCAGTGGATGCTCGAGCGCACGAAGTACTCCGATGGGTTGGCGGCAATCTATCCGTCGATGCAGTACATCATCATGGCGCTCGATCTTCTCGGATATGCGCCCGATCATCCGGATCGCGCCGAGGCTCAGCGTCAGTTCGACAATCTGCTGGTGGACGACGGCGAGCGCTTCTTCTTCCAGCCTTGTTTTTCGCCCGTTTGGGACACAGCGATCGCGTCGCACGCGCTTTCCGAGGCCGATAGCATCCTTGACGGTGGCTTGGATCCGACCCCGCGCGAAGAACCTGTGCGCAACACCATGACGCGCACGGTCGATTGGCTGCTTGGCAAGGAAGTTCGCCGAAAGGGAGATTGGTCCGTGAAGCGGCCAAACTCCGAGCCCTCGGGCTGGTACTTCGAGTTCGCGAACGAGTTTTACCCCGACATCGACGATACGGCAATGGTGCTGCTCGGCATGAAGCACTGGCCCGCATCTAACGAAATCGCCCGTAAGGCCTGCACCGAACGCGCCGTGCGCTGGCTGCTGGACATGCAGGGCAAGGACGGCGGCTGGGCGGCTTTCGACGTCGACAATAATTGGGAGCCTCTGAGCCACGTGCCTTTCGCGGATCATAATGCGATGCTCGATCCCTCCTGCCCGGATATCACCGGGCGAGTCATGGAGGCGCTTTGCAGCTATGGTCTCGACGGAAATCATCCTGCGATTCAGCGCGGTGTCGACTTCCTGCTGCGCACTCAGGAGCAGGACGGCAGTTGGTATGGCCGTTGGGGCGTCGCCTACATCTACGGAACTTTTCTGGCCCTGCGTGGATTGCGCGCAGCCGGCGTGAGCGACCGCGAAGCTTGCGTCTTGCGAGCCGGTGAGTGGCTGCGATCCATACAGAACGCCGACGGAGGCTGGGGTGAAAGCTGCGCGAGCTACGATCAGCTCTCGTTTGTGCCGGCCACCAGCACGCCTTCGCAAACGGCATGGGCTGTCCTCGGCTTGCTTGCAGGTGGAGATGAGACCAGCGGAAGTCTTCTGAAGGGTGTCGAGTATTTGATTGAGTCGCAGAGGCCGGACGGCACTTGGGATGAGCAACTGGCGACTGGTACGGGTTTCCCCAAAGTTTTCTACTTGTCGTACCACTTGTACAGGAACAGCTTTCCCCTGCTGGCACTTTCGGCGTGGGCGAAATCCAGGGCTCGGCAGAACTAAGCAACCTGGGTGAAACGGACTTTCGTAACGGGGGCAACAGGCTTCCTTGGCTGGCATGTGGCGCGGAAGCTTCTGGATCGGGGGGTGCCGGTTCGCGTACTCGCGCGGGAACCGGGGCGGGTAAGGGAGTTGGACGGTGCCGAGGTGGTTCGCGGCGATCTGCGAGATCCCGCGTCCCTCGAAGCAGCAGTCGCTGGTTGTGAGGTGGTCTACCACGTAGCCGCTGATTATCGGCTCTGGGCAAAGGATTCACAGGGCATGTACCGATCGAACGTGGACGGTACAAGGAACCTCCTCGAAGCTGCGCGGAAAGCTCGGGTGGAGCGATTCGTCTACACGAGCACCGTAGGATGCGTGGGAGTGCCGGCTGAGGGGATCGGAGACGAGCAACAGCCTGTCTCCGAGCAGGAGATGACAGGGGCCTACAAACATTCCAAGCTGCTGGCCGAAAGGGTCGCGCTCGAATTCGCAGCCACAAGTTTGCCGGTGGTGGTGGTGAACCCGACCGCACCTATTGGCGATCACGATTGGAAGCCGACTCCGACCGGCCGTATCGTTCTCGACTACCTTCAGGGCCGCATGCCGGCTTATCTCGATACCGGTCTCAACGTCGTGGATGCGGGCGACACCGCGGAAGGCCACCTGCTTGCCTGTGAGCGAGGGCGAAGTGGAGAGCGCTACATTCTGGGGTCGGAGAACCTGACTCTGCAGCAGATCTTTGAACGGCTGGAGGCCATTAGCGGCGTACCAGCTCCGAAGGTCCGGATACCTTACGGTGTAGCTTACGCCGCGGGCCTCGTCTCTACAGCCTGGGCGAGTCTCACCGGGCAGGAACCTCGTGCGCCAATCGACGCCGTGCGGATGGCACGCAAGAAGATGTGGGTTTCCCACGACAAAGCCACTCGCGAACTCGGTTTCGAGCCGGGTCCTGCCGAGGGAGCGCTCCGGCGCGCAGTCGAGTGGTTTCGGAGCAATGGTTATGTCTGATGGGCCGGATCCTGGTTATCACGGCCTTGGAGATCGAGTTGCGAGCACTTGCTGGGGGCTTGGGAGGGAGAGTTACTCGAGAAATGGACGTCTGGCAATCGCGGGTACGGAAGGGAGGTGACGAGGTGACGATCCTCGCAGCCGGCCCAGGTTTCCTCCTGGCGCGCCGGGCCATCGAAGCCTACTCCGGCACACCCGACGCCGTTGTCAGCGCTGGTCTCGCGGGAGCTCTCGATCCTTCTCTCGAGGTGGGCGACATTGTTCTTGGCACAAAGGTGAGCGGCCGGACATGTGAACTGGCTGTGTCCAGATTGCCCCACAGGTGTGTCGAAGTTCTCTCCCAGGACAGGGTGGCCGGCACGGCGGAAGAGAAAGCCCGGCTGCGGTCCACGGGTGCCGGGGTCGTCGAAATGGAAGCGCTGGAGGTCGTCCGGTATGCCGAGGCGATCAACACTCCAGCCTATTGCATCAAGAGTATTTCGGATACTGCTGCGGAATCGTTTGCGTTGGACCTGAACAAAGCGCGAGACAAGTTCGGACGTTTTCGTGCGTCAAGCGTGGTCTGGCAGGCGATTCAGCAGCCCGGGAAGGGAATACCTGAGTTGCGCCGCTTGAAGCGAAATGGCGAGGTTGCTGCCAAATCTTTAGGAGCATTCTTTGCAGACTGCACTTTCGGATAGGGAGACTGTTTCCGAGCCGCTGCCTTCCAGTATGAAAGCGGCTATCTATAAAGGGCACGGCACCGTGTCAGTGGAGTCCGTCCCGATACCAGCCATTGGACGCGGGGAGTTGCTGGTCCAAGTAGAAGCTTGTGGAATTTGTCACACCGATCTCAAGAAAATCGAATACAATTTGTTGCCCGCACCGCGGATTTATGGGCACGAAACGGCCGGAGTTGTCGTCGCCGCCGGAGAGGGTGTTCACCGGTTTTCTGTGGGAGATCGGGTGATTGCTTTTCACCATATACCTTGTGGCGAGTGTTTCTACTGTCAACGCAAGTTATACGCCCAATGCCCGGTTTATAAGAAAGTCGGCATCACCGCAGGATATGAGCCTGCCGGCGGTGGGTTCGCTCAGTACGTTCGCGTCATGGACTGGATTGTGGAGCGCGGTGTGGAGCGGATCCCCGCGGGTATCTCCTTCGATGAAGCCTGTTTCGTTGAGCCGGTGAATACCTGTCTGAAAGCGGTGGTGATGGCAGATCCGCAGCCCGGCGATGTGGTTCTCGTGCAGGGACAAGGACCTATCGGGTTAATTTTCACGTCTCTGATCAGCCGGACCGGCGCACGAGTGGTTGCGACCGACACCATCCAGAATCGCTTGCGGCTCGCCCAGGAGTTTGGTGCCGTCGCGGCTTGGGACCCTCGAACAACCGATGTTGTCGCCGAGTGTAAGGCACTTACCGAGGGTCGTGGCGTGGATCACGTGTTTGTAGCTGTTTCCGCTCCCGGACTTGTGGAGCAGGCAGTTCGCTCGTCGCGGCCGGGGGCACGGATTCTGCTGTTCTCCCAGACCTCAGACAAGGAAAGAGTTGAAGTATCGGGTGCCGACATCTGCAAGGATGAGCGGATGCTGTACGGGTCTTACAGCGCATCCGTCGACCTCCAACGTGAGTCCGCCGAGTTGGTATTTAGCCGAACTGTACCAGTGTCGAAACTGATTTCGCATCGTGTTCCACTTAGCGAAATAAATCAAGGCTTTGAAATGGCGCTTCGCCCTAATGAGTTATCTTTAAAGATTGTGGTTCAGCCGCAGAGGTGGGCCTAGGTGAGTAATCAGATGATGGCTGCTGTGCTCTACGGGAAAGAGCACCTCGAAGTCGAACCAGTGGCCGTTCCTGCCATTGGCAGGGGAGACGTGCTTGTGCGCGTCAAAGCCGCCCTGACTTGCGGCACGGACGTGAAGGTATTTCGGCGGGGCTATCACGCCCGGATGATTGTTCCGCCCGCTCTTTTTGGGCATGAACTGGCGGGCGACATCGTCGCGATCGGCGAAGACGTGAAGGGCTTCTATGTCGGCCAGCGGATTGTCGCGGCCAATTCGGCGCCTTGTCTCGACTGCTACTACTGCAAGCGCGGACTCGAGAATCTCTGCGACGATCTGCTCTTCAACAACGGCGCGTACGCCGAGTTCATCCGCATCCCGGGCCGCATTGTAAAGCGAAACATGTACGAGATTCCAGCGCACCTGACCTATCAGGATGCGGCGCTCATCGAGCCCCTCGCTTGCGTGATGCGAGGCCTGGAGGAGACGAACGTTCGCGCCGGGGATACGGTTGCCGTTATCGGGCTGGGACCGATCGGGCTCATGTTCGTGAGGCTGGCCAAGGTCTACGGAGCCCGGGTGATCGCACTGGGGAGACGCCAGACGCAGCTTGATCGTGCAGCGCGGATGGGCGCGGAAGAACTGATCAACACCTCAACTTGCGGCGACGTGGTCGGCGTGGTCAAAGATCTGACCAAGGGTCGTGGGGTGGATGTCGCGATCGAAGCAGTTGGGCAACCCGAGACCTGGCAGATCGCGGTGCGGATGTTGCGTAGAGGCGGCACAGTCAACTTCTTCGGTGGTTGTGCGAGCGACACGCAGGTGGGACTTGACACTCAGTTGCTGCACTATTCCGAGATCACCTGCAAAGCCAGCTTTCACCACACGCCGATGCATATTCGGAAGGCTTTGGAAGCGGTCAGCCGGGGTAACATTACGGCCCGGGATTTCGTGAATCGCGAAGAGCCTCTGACGAACCTGTTGGAAGTGATGCGGCACTTGATGAGCCACAACGGACATCTGAAGACCGCGATCATCCCGTAATCTTGAGTTGTGCTCCTCCCAAGGGACTACGTCAAGAACCCGGCTTCGATCGCGGCTACGTACACGCCGGAGCAGGCTGAGGCCTATACTCGCTGGCTGGCAAACCATCACTACGAGAATTTCCACGTAGTCAGCGCCCTACTTCCGAAGCATCTTCACCAGGACTTTTACAACGTTTACGCCTTCTGCCGCTGGGCCGATGACCTGGGCGACGAGATGGACAGCCCGACGGAGAGCCTCGAGTTGCTTGCCTGGTGGACTGAGGAGTTGGATCGCCTCTATGACACCGGTGAAGCGACCCATCCCGTGTACGTGGCGCTGAAAGGAACCATCAAGCGCCACGATCTCCCTAAGCAGCCCTTCGCAGATTTGATTCGCGCCTTCGTGCAAGATCAGACCGTGACGCGTTACGACAACTGGGACAGCCTGTTTGCTTACTGCCGCTATTCGGCAAATCCGGTAGGACGTCTGGTGCTGTACCTCTGCGGGTATCGTGACGAGCCACGCCAAGCGCTTTCCGACTACACCTGTACCGCGCTGCAGCTTGCGAATTTCTGGCAGGACGTAACCGTGGACCTCGAGAAGGGCCGCGTTTACAT
>DASQVJ010000730.1:0-7905 GCA_035640835.1 Bryobacteraceae bacterium | reverse complement strand
GTGAACTACGGGCTCTCCGAACTCACGGCTGCTCTCCCTTCTGATCTGTTCTTCCGCGCCCGGCGTGAAGTGCTGGTGAATCTCGCCAAGGTGAAAGAAATTCGTCCCTGGTTCAAGGGTGGGTTTCTCCTGATCATGTCGGATAACGCAAACACCGAGATTGCGGTAGCCGAGCGGCAGGTACGTCACTTGCGCGAGCGTCTGCCGGGGCTCTGATTACTCGCTCAGCCTCCACAATCCGCGCTCTCGCACGCCGCGCGCGCGCTCATCATTTCCTGATTGGAGTACGCCTTTTCCGCCCTTATCGTGACAGTACAAGCGCAGCGGAGAGCTGCACGAAAGGAGTTGAAGAAGTGTACAGATTCACAACAGGCATGATCCTTTGCGTCTTCGCCGGCAGTCTTATGGCGGCTGACATCAGCGGGAAGTGGAACATCAGTGTGACCACACCAGCTGGGGACGACAACGCTCGAATGGAATTGCGCGCTGCCGATGGTTCGGTTACGGGCTCGTACACGGGCTTTCTCGGTTCGAACAAAGCCGTGACGGGGACCTACAAAAACACCAAAGTCGCTCTGAAGTTCAAAGGAGACTGGCCCGACGGCACCGAAATCGAGGTGCAGATGTCAGGCGAGATGACCGATGACAACGGATCAGGCGAGGTCGTTTGCGTGAACAAAACCGACGGTACGTGGAAGGCGAAGCGCGTACAGGAAAAGCAGAAGTCGGAGCCTTCAGCGGTCGGCGACCATTCCGCTGAGATTGCGCTGGAACGATTCGTGGGTGATTGGAAGCTGAAAGAGGAATCAAGTCAGATTGTCGAAAAGGCAGTGCGTGAGGCGACCGAATCGATGAACGCACTGACACGCGGTGTCGCAAGAGGCCGCCTGACAAAGACCAACGTCGCCCCCCAGCAAATTCGATTCAGACTTGACGGACAGGTACTCGTGATTGCTTTCGAGGGCATGCCCCCGGTCTCGCTTCCGCTCTCGGGTGCGGCAGTGGAAAAAGACTCACGTCGTATCTCGCTCGAGGTGCAAGCCGGCCCCCCGGTTCTGCTCAAGCACACGGCAGAATCACCCGAAGGCAAGCGCGAGAACACGTACCGGATTAGCGACGTTTCGGGCGGTCTCGTGATGGACGTAGTGGTAACCAGTCCGCGGCTGCCGCAGGCAGTACGCTACACACTGAACTTCACGCGCAACGAGAGCAGCGCGGCAGTAGCGCGAGCCAACTAGGGAGGCAACCATGAAACAGATCAGGATTGCCTGCATAGGCGGCATGCTCGTTGGGTCTGCGCTGCACGCGCAAACTTATCTTCCACGCCTCGAACTCTCGCCGGGGTTCAATCTGGTGCGACTATCGCCCGGACCCGATATGGAGCGCACCGCCCTGCCGGGATGGAACATGTCCGCGACTATCTTTCCGACTTCCAGACTTGGGTTTACCGCCGAGATTGGGGGCGCGCGAAGCACGCGCAGCATCTCCGATGCCCTGATTCCCGATTCGCGGGTCCGCCTGAATCAGACGACCTTTCTCGCAGGTCCCGCAGTGCGCCTGTTTCGGCGCGACCGCTTCAACAGCACGTTTCGTGCAATGTTCGGTGTTGCCCGAGGACGCTCCGAATTTCCTTCTGACGAAGTGCCCGCTGGAATCATCTCGGGTCAGGGACCTTCATCGGTCGGGATCTTCGGGGATGAGACGGTGTTCGCATCGGCGATCGGAAGCATGTGGGATATCAAGCTTACCGACACCATCGCATGGCGAATCGCGCCCAGCTTTCTCTTCACCCGCTTTGGTGGTGAAACGCAGATAACACAGCGCTTCTCGACGGGGATCGTGCTTCGATTTGGCCGCGTTTCGAAGTGAAGTAGTACGTTCGCTGGGCGCCTGACGTCATGTCCAACTTTAAAAGCCTGATCGCGTTCCTCCTTCTTGCCCCCGCAGCGAGCACGTTTGGAGCGGAGTGTCGTCTGCCTCCCGGGTTCATCGATACACCGCATCCAGCGCTTGCGCCGGTTGAGAACCTTGTTTCTCACACCGAAGAGATCACCATCGAGCGGTCACTTGACTTGGTACTGGCTTTCATCTCCCAGATACCTCTCGAAGAAACCGTCGATAGCCACGGCCCGCTTCCCAGCGTTTCTGGCACCTACATGCTGACGCAGGGTGAGTTCGGAGAACCCGGTTCACGCAGGCTCACCTGCCTCACCGATGGCTCAACACTCGTTGAGCAGGTGCTGCTGCGTGATCGGCAGAGCAATACATTTCAGTTTCGCTATGTAGTCTGGAACTACACCAGTCCGACCGCCAAACCCATTTCGTATGGCGTTGGACAGTTCGTTCGCACCGGCCTTGAGGGGCGCACGCTCGTGCGTTGGACGTACTCCTTCCAACTCAATCGGAAAACCTTTCCGGGATTTCTTGGCCCCGTTGGCGATTACCTGTTTCGCGTCAGCTTTCTCGAGCGGCAGTACGCCGACATGATGCGGAGGACATTAGCACTTGAGAAGCACCGCGTAGAGGGAGGTACGCCGGTAGCTCAGAACGGATCATGGCAGGATGAAATGTGAATATGCCGAATCGAAACCAGAGCCACGGAGGGCGGCCCGACGATCGCTGAACTGTTCACACACATTCACTACTTCCGACTTGTGTTCGTGGTCGAGAATGCTCCGGAGTTCGTGAGCAACCCGCCCGAGCAAGAGTGGGTGGTCGAACGTGACCCTGCCCGCATCGCGCAGATGCTGAACCAGAGCGCCAAGGTGCTGAGGGATGCCGTTCAGAGCAGAGTCGAGGCACGCCGGGACATGGACCTTCACTACGACCACCCGATCCTTCTGCTGCAACACATGGTCTGGCACGAGGGCTATCATCACGGCCAGATCAAACTGGTCCTCAAGTTGACGGGCCGCCCGATCACGGACGACGAAGCCGGGCCACTCACGTGGGACATCTGGATGAACAAGACGTAAGCTCTTAAAGGAACTCATATTCATGGACATCAAACGAGCTGGCTCGCAACCTTCCACGAAAGGACCGTCAGAGTGGTTCACTGGCACCGTACGTATCGATCCGCTTTTTAAGGCACCTGATCCGGCATTGGTTCAAGGCTCCAGCGTGACGTTCGAGCCGGGGGCGCGGACGGCGTGGCACACTCATCCACTCGGTCAAACGCTCATCGTCACCGCAGGCTGTGGATGGGCTCAGTGCGAAGGCGGACCAGTTGAGGAGATCCGGCCGGGGGACGTCGTCTCGTTCGCACCAGGCGAGAAGCACTGGCACGGAGCGACGCCAACTACGGCGGTGACACACATCGCCATTCAAGAAAGGCTCAACGGTACGGCTGTCGAGTGGCTGGAGCATGTGAGTGACGAGCAATACCGGAAATGATGTGCAGCTTGGCTGGCTGCTTCTCCTGATTCCGGTCGTCGTCTCTGGTCAGGCGGACCAGTACAATCCGATCTACCGGGGCGAAGCAGGCGAAGTCTTTTCGAGAAAGCCGAACCAACTTGTGGTTGAAGCGGTACGCCATCGGAAGCCGGGCACTGCATTGGACGTTGCTATGGGGCAGGGCCGAAACGCGATCTTCCTGGCTCAGCAGGGCTGGGAGGTCACCGGCTTTGACTCGGCTGACGAGGGTGTCCGCCAGGCTGCGGAAGAGGCGAGACGACTGGCTCTCAAGCTTCGAACCGAGGTGACTACAATCGACAAGTTCGACTTTGGAATGGCACGTTGGGATCTGATTGTGCTGACCTATGCGCCGACCAAAGCAGTCGCACCCCGGGTCGAACGAGCCCTCAAGCCAGGAGGCGTTGTGGTGGTGGAGGACCGGCATCTGGACACGAAGCGTGTGTGGCCCGCGGGGACCTTCGCAAACAATGAACTGATCAGCCTCTTTCCTGGATTGCGAGTGCTCAGGTACGAGGACGTCTGGGCAAGACCGGATTGGAGCGCCCGGCAAGTGGAAGAGCGCCTCGTCCGGCTCGTCGCCGAGAAGCCGCAGTTGCCAATACCGGGTTGCGTTTGGGACGGAAGCCCGAAGAGCGAAGGACAGGTCGTATGCTGGGGCGCAACCACGCTCAACTGCACGAAGGATGGTTGGCAGGTCAGCGGTGAGAAGTGCCGAGAATAGACCTGGTTATGGTGCTTGGGGCTGTTTGACGAAAGGAAGCCAAAAAGTGCGGGGGGCGTACCCCGCAAGAGAGGACGGTGGGGTACGCCGCTTCGCTTACCAGTGTTGGTCAGAATTTGGACACGAAGTCTGAAAGCGCGACACTACTGACAATTTCGAGACGGCTTTGGTTGAACCGGCTTCGGACCGAATGCTCTTTTCGTGTCACGCTGCGGGCGACTCGTCTTTGAAAGCGCCCGTTGTCTCTCGAGTTCTTTCAGGCCCAGGTCCCGGTAGTCGGCACTGGTGAGCGAAGCGAGAAACGCGACTACGTCGTCTATCTCGGTCTCGGTCAAGGCAAGCGGTTGCATGTCTTCATCGAGGTACGGATTGTGGATGCCGTCCCCTTTGTTGTAGTGGTCCATCACGTCCCAAAGCGTCGCCTGTGAGCCATCGTGAAAATAGGGCGCGGTCACGAGCACATTCCGTATTTCGGGCGTCTTAAAGGCTGCGATGTCCTGCTCTTTCCTCGTGATGAGAAACCGGCCAAGCACCGACATGTCCGACTGAATGGCGGCCCGATCGACGTCGACCTTGCTGCCCGAATTGACGAGTTTTTCGGCTTTGCATGCAAGCTCGACCACGTTGTGGCGGATGATTCCTATTCCGATGTTGTGAAAATCATTGTCGGTGAAAAAAGTGACATCGCGCTTCTGCTCTGAGAGCGCGTGGCATTTATTGCATCGGCCTCGGGTATTGAAAATCTCCCATCCCCGCTTGGCGGAAGCATCGATTGCGTTCGGGTCGCCGGCAATGAAGTCATCAAAGGGCGAATCGAAGGAGAACTGAGTCCTCTCATACGACGCGATCGCCCGGACAACATCGATGGCATTGGGCGCGCGGCCGAAAGCCGTTCGGAACGCGCGGTTGTATTCCTCGATCGCCCCGATTTTGGCGACGGCGGCATCCAAGCTGGGCTGGCCCATTTCGTTCGGATTGAGGATCGGCAATGCCGCCTGTTCTTCCAGTGTCTTCGCCCGCCCGTCCCAGAACTGAGTCTTATTGAAGAGAGCATTGAGGATGGTCGGTGCATTGCGTTGACCGGCGCGGCCCTTGATACCGATTGAGACCTCCCTGCCATCAGTGAACGCGCGGGAGGGGTCATGGCAAGTGCTGCACGCTACGGTGCCGTCAGCAGACAAGCGGCCGTCGAAGAACAGCTTTTCGCCCAAGGCGATCTTCTGTGGGGTTTGCAAATTGTCCGGTGGGATGGCCGTGCGCAATGCGTCACGCGGAAGACCAACCTGATGGAGGGACTTAGGTTGCGCCAGAGGACCCTGCTTCGGAATCGGCGGTGGCCCCTTTGGACCAGCATCACCGGGGCCGGCGTCCGCGCTGTACGGAGCTGCCGCTAGGATAGCGATCAACAACATCAGGTAGATAACCGACACGTCTTTCCGGTGTGGCATGTTCAATTCGAAGAGCAAACGCCGTTCCAATTGGCTTCGGGCTGCCCGCTGTACCGTCCAACCGGCATACGCGGCGAAGCCGGGTATGCGGCACACTGGTTTCAAACCGCGATAGCAGCTTCAACCCTCGCTTGCAGCCTGCGGACCTTGAGCCCGAGCCTCGATACAGTCGGGTCGCAGGATGCGGCAGTTTGACGTGATGATAGAGCGCGATGACGAAGGGCTGTACGTTCGCTCCGTTCCGCAGATCCCGGGCTGCCACATTCAGGGCCGGTCGTTGGACGAACTGATGCAGCGGATCCGTGAAGCTGTGCAGTTGTGCCTTGAAGTTGAAGGTAGCCCAGATCAATCACTGGAGTTCATCGGCATACAGCGGATCACTATTGGCTGGGTGAACAGGGCTCCCCGTCTGGTATGGCTCGAGCTGCTGTATTTATATGGTACGTTCAGATGTATGAAGAAGACGCTGCACATCGACGACAAGACGCTCCGGGAAGCGAAGGAAGCCTGTGGTGCATTGACGGATACAGAAACGGTGCGGCTCGGTCTCGAAGCGTTGATCCGGCATGCAGCATATCAAAGACTGCGAAAACTGAAGGGTACTGAGAAGAGCGCGCCAGATGTTCCGAGGCGCAGGGCGAAGGCAGGCAAAAAGAGATCAGCTGCCTGATGGTGCTCGTGGATACTTCCGTCTGGATCCGCTTTCTCTCCAACCGCAAGCCGTTTGCAGAGGAACTGGACCGTTTGCTGGATGGAGACGAAGTCGCCGGACACGATCTCATTGAAGGTGAGTTGCTGATCGGAGATCCCGGCGGGCGGCGCGAACTGCTGAACTCGTATGGACTCATCCACCGCGTTAACGCTGTCCCTCACGCGGATGTCGTCACCTTCGTGCGATCTTACAAGTTGCACGGCAGGGGAATTGGTTGGATCGATGCGCACCTGTTGGCATCTGCTCTGGTCGCGGACGTATCCTTTTGGACAGCCGACGCACGGTTGGCGAGACTGGCCAGTGAACTGCGAGTCGGGTACCCGGCGAGGACGAGCCAAGCGCCTCGATGAAATCTGTGCAGCAACCCAGATAAACTGTCCCACTACTCAGGTGGCCTGCTACTACCCTCAACCCGCTTTCTCACAGGGGCTCGGCGCCCCCTGTGCTCCTGGATGGTGTGCAATCTGCGCTCGGCATGTTCTCGCAGCCAGGTGAACTCATGCTGTAAGGCGTCGAGATCCTCATCAGATAGATCCTCCAGGGCTAGCATCTCATTGCGGGCAGTCTTAACCGACCGAATCAGTTCGTCCAGCTTGAGATGAACTGCGCGCGAATCGCGGTTCTGGGTGTTTTGAATGAGAAAAACCATAAGGAAGGTGATGATCGTGGTACCTGTGTTGATGATCAGCTGCCAGCTATCGGAATAATTGAATACCGGGCCCGTAATCGCCCAAATGGTGATCACGACCAGGCTGATAATGAACGCCGCCGGTGAGCCAACAGCATCGGCAACTTTATGTGCAAAACGGGGGAACTTCTCTTTCATGTTCTTTCTCCGAACCAGGCAGCGCGTTGCCTGTCAATCGGCGGCACCACTGCACCTACTTAATAGTAGTGAGAGTTCAGCCTGTGTCGGGCGGCGCGATAACTTTCGAAGCAGAGGTCACGAAGTCAATGGAAACATCTCGCAAACGCGTGTCAGTCTCACGCGCCCATCCTTGGCACGGCGTGAGTATCGGGATAGATGCCCCCAACATCGTCACGTGCTACATCGAGATCGTTCCCACCGATACGGTGAAGTACGAGATTGATAAACCATCTGGGTACTTGCGGATCGACCGACCGCAGCGTTTTTCTAATGTCTGTCCAACTCTCTACGGGTTCTTGCCACGTACTCTGTGCGCGGAGCGAACCGCCGCTTTGTCGGTTCAGTACACCGGGAGAGGAGGACTTCGAGGGGATCTCGATCCGCTCGATGTTTGTGTCTTCAGTGAACGAAGCATAGCCCATGGGGACATCCTATTGGAGGGGGTGCCCATCGGGGGCATTCGGATGCTCGATAACGATGAGGCTGATGACAAACTGCTGGCGGTTTTGGCCGGCGATGCGATCTACGGCAAATGGGAGAACATTGAGGATATCGATCGAGGGCTGCTCGACCGGATCATCCATTATTTCCTAACTTATAAGCGTCCCCCGGGCGAACCGCAGAGAGAAATCATAGTTGGAACGTTCGGCCGACAGGATGCATACGAACTGATCCTGGAGGCACAGCGCGACTACGAGGCACATTTTCAGCCAATACCCAGCCCTGAATTCGGTACCGCCCG
>DASQVJ010000729.1:0-9901 GCA_035640835.1 Bryobacteraceae bacterium | reverse complement strand
GAATGGTATTCGAGCATTTGACGCTCAGTGCGGGTGAAGGTAGCAAGAAAAAGGACGGGTGACCGACCCGTCCTTCAGAGGAAAAGACTAGATGATTCAGTTCCCAAGGCGCAGCCTCCACTACCGAATGCTGCGTGTGTGAAACCGGGTCCCGCCGCTTCCACACAAATCCGAGCTACTACGGCTCTCCCTTGTTATGACGCAAAAACCGCAGAAAGCAAGGGCTGTCACGGTGAGTGTTCGAGTCGTTACTACGCCCGAACCTTGCATCGCATTAACACCGGTCGATGAAGTAGATTACAAGAGCTGCGATGCTTCGCGAGCGAAGTACGTGAGAATGACATCCGCCCCCGCGCGCTTTATCGATGTGAGCGTCTCCATCATCACTCGCTCCAGATCAATCCAACCGTTTCGGGCTGCTGCGTGAATCATCGCGAACTCGCCACTGACTTGATAGGCTGCCAGCGGAACCTCGAAACGATTCCGAGCCTCGCGCACGATGTCGAGATAGGGAAGCGCAGGCTTCACCATGATCATGTCGGCGCCTTCGTCGAGATCCAACGTTATCTCGCGCATCGCCTCTCGAACATTTCCGGGATCCATCTGATACGTGCGGCGATCGCCGAACTGCGGAGTTGATTCCGCCGCCTCACGAAACGGCCCGTAGAAGCCGGAAGCATACTTCGCCGCGTACGACAGGATGGGCGTGTTGGTGAACCCTGCATCGTCGAGCGCTGCACGGATCGCGGCGATTCTGCCGTCCATCATGTCTGATGGAGCAACGATGTCAGCTCCCGCGCAAGCATGCGTCACCGCGGCTTTGGCAAGCCAATCTAGCGTGGCATCGTTATCTACATCGCCGTCCACCACGCGTCCGCAATGTCCATGGCTGGTGTATTCGCAGTTGCAGACATCGGTGATGACCAGGAGCTCCGGAACCTCTCGCTTGATCGCTCGAATCGCCTGCTGCACGATCCCGTTCTCTGCATAGTTTTCACTCGCTTCTTCATCCTTGACGCTCGGTATCCCAAACAGGATTACGCCGCCGATTCCCATGGACCAGGCACGCCGGCACTCGGCGACGGTAAGGTCGACCGAAAGCTGGGCCTGGCCCGGCATCGACGAGATCTCTTTGCGAACGCCTTCTCCTGGACAAACAAAGAGTGGCAGAACGAAGTCGGAGGGCTCCAGGCTGGTCTCGCGGACAAGTTGACGCAGCGGTTCCGTACGACGCAGGCGTCGCAGGCGCTGTACAGGAAATGCCATATAGCACTACCTTACGTCATGCGGGCCGAGACTCGCCCGTTTCGCCTCGTAAAATAAAGCAAACATGACAGTGGCCGCGAAGCGGTGGTTCATCACCGGAAGGGTTCAGGGAGTCGGATTTCGCGCCTTTGTGCAACGCATGGCGAATCGACTCGGCGTTACTGGCTACACTCGAAACCTTGAGGACGGACGCGTGGAAGTCTATGGCATCGGTTCGGCGCGAACTCTGTCCGAATTCGCAGGACATCTCCACAAAGGTCCACCGATGTCCGATGTTCGACACGTTGACGAGCGGGAAGCCGAACTGATTAAGCTCGAAGGTTTTCGCGTCGAACACTGACGCGAATGCTACACTACGCTTTCCGCCAGATGCAAGAACTCAAAAGCCTCATCCGCGAGGTGCCGGATTGGCCAAAGCCAGGCATCCTCTTCTACGACATCACAACACTCCTGAAAAATGGCCCAGGTTTGAAGTGCGTCATCGATACCTTCGTACGAAAGCTCGACGGCAGCAAAGTGGACGTGGTGGTTGGAATTGAGGCACGAGGGTATTTCTTCGCGCCGGCCGTTGCTCTCGCGCTCGGTGTGGGCTTCGTACCGATTCGTAAGCCCAAGAAGCTCCCATGCGAGATCGAGTTTTGGGAGTACGACCTCGAGTACGGCAGTGATCGCCTCGAGATTCATCGGGACGCCATCGAACCCAAGCAAAACGTCTTGATTGTGGATGACGTGCTCGCTACCGGCGGGACCGCCGCCGCTTCAGCACGGCTGGTCGAGAAACTCGGCGGCTACATCAGCGCGTTCGGTTTCGTGATCGAGCTCGACTTCCTCGCGGGCCGCCAGCGGCTGCCGCATTACAACGTGATCTCGCTCCTGCACTATTAGTCTGCAGCTCTGCGATGGACCCTCAGCCTCGACGATTCGTCTTACCGTCGTACGCGAAGATCAATCTGTCGCTCGAGGTGCTCAACAAGCGCGCGGATGGGTTTCACAACATCCGCACGATCTTCCACACCATCGATCTTGCAGACACAATCACCATCGACTACCAGCCGCACGCGTCCATCGAGCTATCGATCTCGGGCAGCGTCGACATCCCGGACAACCTGATCCTCCGTGCCGCTCGTGCCGCCATGGAGTTCCTAGGCGAAGGCGCCCGTGTCCACTTTCATCTGGAGAAGCGGATCCCGATGGGTGCGGGGCTCGGCGGAGGCTCGAGCAACGCCGGGGTGGTTCTGCTCGCCATCGCACGGCTTGCTGATATTGATCCGCTCGAGCTTTCGAAGGTGGCTGCTTCGATCGGAAGCGATGTGCCATTCTTTCTGCATGGCGGATGCGCGCTTGGCCTCGGTCGAGGCACTGAGCTCTATCCCTTACCCGACGCAGCCAATCTTCCTCTTTTGCTGCTGACCCCTGGCATTCACGTATCCACGCCCGAAGCCTACAAAGCCCTGCAGCGTGATGCTGTCTATCAGCCCGAGGACGAGCACAAGCTGGCACGTTTCGCCTATGCGCTCGGTTCGGGGAACGAGTGGAAGATGGGTGTAAACGATTTCGAGAAGCCTGTGTTCGCGATCTATCCGGAGCTTGCGAATGCCAAGCGCGCGCTGGAGCAAGCTGGAGCCAGTCATGTATCAATGAGCGGCAGCGGATCCTCCATCTTTGCCGTGTTTCCAACGGAGTTGGATCGCGAGGAAGCGCACGCTCGTTTGCCTCAGCTCACGCTCGTACCGGTTCGCTGCCTCTCGCGTGCCTGCTACAAGGCCGCCCTTCAAATGGACTAGAGCGTCCCTTCGTCCGCCGAGGGTCCGTAGATCGCGGGCACCGGAAGGTTGTTGAGACGCAAATAGAGCCCGAGTTGCGCCCGATGATGGACCATATGGTTCAACGAGAAGTTTCGGATAACCGTGTATCGCGGCAATTCGATCAACGTCTGCCCCGCTTTCTTGAGCGCCCACTTCTGCATCAGGTGGTCGTTCTCGGTGCTACTCAAGCTTTTCTGCGCATCGCTTACGTTCCGATCGAATCTCTCGAGTACAGCAGCAATGTTCGACTCGCGTTTTGGAACGAACGATTGGCCGTCAGTTGGCGCAAGATCGAGCTCATCTCGCTCCAGCGTCATCGTGAGCCAGAACGGAAGGTCGGCCAGGTGATTCGCCAGCCAGCCCATCGTGTTTGACTTCTCATGCGGCTTGAAGTCGAAAAGATGGTCCGGCACCCTCTCCATCGTTCTCCGGGTATTCTTTGCCTCAGCTTCAAACTCACCCAGCAAAAGGTCACGTATCTGCATATCGTGATTCTAGGTGACGTCGCCCCCACCAACCTCCGCCGCTCCGTTGGTGGGTGGCGTTCAGCCCGACTTCTTCTAAGCTTCTTTCTCAGACAGCGCCGCGACACCCGGCAATTCAATGCCCGACAGAAACTCCAGCGATGCACCGCCGCCCGTCGACACATGCGAGATCTTGTCAGTGACTCCGGCAGACTTAATCGCCTTCTCCGAGTCGCCGCCGCCCACCACCGACGTTGCGCCCGAGTTCGCCACCGCCTTCGCGAGCGCTACCGTCCCGGTATCGAACGGCTTGATCTCGAATACGCCCATCGGCCCGTTCCAGATGATCGTCCTCGCTTCTCGAACGATCCCTTCATAAAGCGCCACAGTCTTCGGCCCAATGTCGAGCGCCATCTTGCCTTCCGGTATCGTCTCAACCACTTCACTAGGCGCGCCTTCCTTGAACTCAGGCGCAACCACGTGGTCCACTGGAACAACCAGCTTGTCGCCGGCCTGCGACATCAGCTCCTTCGCAAGTTCGATTTTGTCCTCTTCCACGAGGCTCTTGCCGGTTGGCTCGCCTTTCGCGCGCATAAACGTGTACGCCATGGCGCCGCCGATCAGCAAGCGATCCACAATCTTCATCAGGTTCTGGATCACTTCGATCTTGTCGGACACCTTGGCGCCACCCAGGATCGCCACGCACGGCCGCTCCGGGTTCGTGACTGCCTTCCCGAGATACTCGAGTTCGCGATCCATCAGAAAGCCCGCCGCTGCTTGCGACATGTAGCGAATCATGCCGACGGTGCTCGCATGCGCACGATGCGCAGTGCCAAAGGCATCGTTGACGTAAATGTCAGCGAGCTTCGCCAGTTGCTTGCAGAACTCCGGCTCGTTCTCTTCTTCTTCCTTGTGAAAGCGAAGGTTCTCCAGCAGCAATACTTCGCCGGGCTTCGGGAGCATCGCTTCCACTTGCGGTCCGACGCAGTCCGGCGCCATCGCCACAGGACGTCCCAACAGTTCCTGCAAACGCAGCGCTACCGGCTTCAGACTCATCTCAGGATTCGGCTTGCCTTTGGGTCTGCCGAGGTGACTCGCGAGTATGAGTGCAGCACCCTGGTCCAACGCGTATTGGATGGACGGAATGGAGGCGCGAATGCGTTTGTCACTGGTAATCTCCTGTCCACCAGGAGCCAGCGGGACATTGAAGTCCACCCTCATAAACACACGCTTGTCCTTCAGATCTAGATCGCGGATCGATAGCTTTGCCATGAATTATTGGGGTTAGAAATCCGATCGTAGCACGTCGTAAAAAATGCGAATGCCTTTCAGGAAAGCATCGATCGGGATCCGCTCTTCATCGCTGTGCATAGTGGCTTGCGTCGCCGCATCGACAAGAATCGGGTTCAGTCCGTAGGCCGTGTATCCCACCAGGCGGGCATGCGCCGAGTCGGTTCCGTAAGGAATCAGCATCGGCGTAACCTTTGCGTCGGGATACTGCGCGAGTGCGGCTTTTCGAATGGCTTCAAAGAGTGGAGTCTCACTCTTGCTCACGCCGGTATCTGGCGATCTCGTCAAGACGGTTACCGTAACTCGGGGATCGTTAATGCGTGCCTTGATCTCACTCAGGAACTCGTCTCCGTTGACGCCCGGCAACAGTCGGCAATCGATGGTAGCCTCGGCTGCTGAAGGAATCACGTTTGGCTTAGGGGGATCGCCCACACCTGATCGCAGTGTGGTCAACGTCATCGTGTTCCCCTGAATGGCATTCGTGAACTTGTTGACCGCGAACTCGCCCAGGTTCTTCCTCATCAGCTCGACCAGGGGCTGCGTTTTCGACGATGAAGGAAGCGCCATGGCCTTCTCAATCGCCTTGATGAGAATCATGTTCGAGTTATCGGGGATCGGCTGTGAACCATGTGCCGCAGTGCCTTTCGCCGCAAGCTTGATCCAGAAAATCTGCTTCTCGCCGACCGCGACCCCGAACACCAGCTTGCCTGGAGCCAGCACCTCGCGCGACACAACACCACCCTCGTCGAGAATGTACTCCGCGTCAATCTCCTTGCGGTGATTCGCCAGCATCCACTGGATGCCAAGTTTGCCGCCGGATTCCTCGTCTGCCGTCGAGAGCATCACGATATCGCGCGACGGCATAATCCCGGCTTGCTTCATCGCGATCAGAGCCACCATCTGCTCCACCGCAATGCCCTTCATGTCGAGCGCACCTCGGCCCCAGATTGCGCCGTCCCTGATGATTCCTCCGAAGGGATCGATACTCCACGCCTTACGATCCACCGGGACAACGTCCATGTGATTCATCAACAGCAGGGGTTTCTTGGAACGATCTCGCCCCGGCACGCGCAAGAGCGCATTCGTCTGACCCTCTTGGCCGCTCTCAAACAGACGTAGGTCATAGCCGTGCTTCTTCCACTCCGTTTGCAGGAAAGCCGCTGCTTCACGAGTGTCTGCAGGTGGGTTGATGGACTGAATCCGAATATAGCGTTGCAGCAAATCCACTGCATATTTGTCGAGCGCGGCCCAATCCGGCTCAGCACTTTGAACGCAGCAGGCCAAAAGGAACAAGAGGATTCTTTTCACTTTTCGAACTCCGGAACGTTTCGTAGTGTTGGTTGCAAGCCAGCCAAGGCATAGGCCTCGAGCAGCGCTCCAGTCGCAGGTCCATAGAGCGGAGGCGAAACCACGTTGCCATCCTCGAGTTCCACCACGCTCCGAAAGCGCTCGAGGAGCAACTCACTCTTGAACACGCCGCCGATATACGCGATTGCAGTCGATTCCGAGGGAGCAAACGCCTGGTGCCGCACAGCGCTCGTGATCATTGCGAGCTGTTGTGCCGCATTCGTCACGATGCCGTACGCAACAGGATCGCCATTCCTCGCCGCATCATCCACCAACTGCGACATGGCCGCGATCTCAGGTCTGCTGAACGCCGACGCGTAGAACTGATGGAGCAAGTCATTGGCATTTCGAGCTCCTGTCCGCTGCAACAGTACGCCATGCAAGGCAGTCGGCGGTCCCCAGCCCTCTTCGTAACGCAAGGCGGCTCGCAGCGCTTGTCGCGTCAGATCAAATCCGCCGCCTTCATCGCCGTAGATGTAGCCCCAGCCACCAGCGCGCGAGAGCCGGCCGTCCGCAGCACGCGCATAAGAGATCGAGCCCGTGCCAGCAATGGTGATCACGCCAGGCTTGCCCGCATGTGCACCGGAAAGCGCTATCACGGCATCATTCGTCACCTTCAGCGCTTTCGAAGGAACGAGTTCGCGAAGCAATGCCTCCTTATCTTCCGGGCCTCCGCTGAAACCGCCACAAACGGCCTCAAAGGTGACGCTGGCCGGATCCAGGCCCGCCTCCGCACATGCCTGCGACACGCAACCACCAATCGCGTTCAGAAACTTCGCCCGACCCTCAGCCGCACTGACGTGGTTACACGGACCACCTCGGCCCGAACCCAGCACACTGCCTTCTTCATCACCGATCAAAGCGGTCGTGCTGGATTGCCCGCCATCGATCCCCAGATACAATTTCCGATTCGTCATCTTATTCGGTAGAGCTTGGCATTGCCCTTCTCATCCACGAAATCGATTCCCCATTGCCAGGCTTTCTGCTGCAAGTCCTTGGCCTCGTAGTCGCGGTCGTCGAACAGCAGGTAGCCGATGCCGTACCGCTTCACCTCGGCCATCGCGGCCCGGCGCATCGCAAGCTCTGGCAGTGGAGGACCTTCCTGGTCGTCCGCCTCCGCATTCACAGAGCTCCAGGAACCCGAGGCCTGCTTCAGCTCAAGTTTCAATCGTACTTTGTACTGGTCGCGCGAGGACTCGAGACGCACTGCATCAAAGGCAACTGGTGCCTCGAACGCGACAGTGATCGTTTGCCCAGGCCGAGCCGGTTGATGCGCTTTCCACCGCGTCAGCGGGCTATTATCGAAGGCCATCGGGATATCCCAACCGTTCACGATCGCGCTAAGCCTCCAGTTCGCCGAGCGCGAAACTTCCTTACCCTGTGACAGCACACGAAGCTCGGACACACTCCACACGTCCTCAGTGGTCGCCGTCTGCACAACGCGCAAGCCTCGGTACTTCGCTTCAGGAAAACGGAAGGTTTGCCAGCGTGTCGGTTGCATCTCTGGGACCATGGGCGTGAGAATCACATCGCGAACAGATTCACCAATCGCCGATTGGAAGCTCACCAGCAACTCCCGGGACGTGTACGCTTCTGCCGCCATCCCCCCAAAACTGAAAACCTTCTCGTCACGTGGAACATGCTCCTCAACCATCCGCGCCTGAATGTAAGGAAACGATTCTCGCGCCAGGTACTCCTGCTCCGATTCAATCCTCAAGGCTGCGCGCCACGGGAAGTCGCCAATCCGCCAAGCCCAAGGAGCGGCATAAACGCTGTTGACGAAGGGCAGCCCCGCCACGACAACTAAGCACGCGATCGCGATCAGCACTCGAGGCCAGCGCGACACTGCAATCGCGAATGCTGTGCCGACGAACGGTAGAGCGGGTATGAGGAATCGTGGTCCTATGTTCGAGAGGAACGGAATCGCGAATACGATGCCGGCGATCAGAAGCCTCCTCACCAAAGGATCGCGCCAACAGACAAGCGCGATCGGCGACAACAACCACCACGGCCCCAAGAAGCCTCCCAATCGCTCGCCACGCACGGCCACTTCCCAAGGCATGATCCACCAGGGCGGCGCAATCTCGAGTCCCAGACCACTTCGATACATTTGCTCCGAGTCGATGTAGAAGTGGCCGTTCGGGAACCAGGCATTGAACAAAGGCGCTAGCGGATTGCCCGTAATGATCAGGTTCTTGACAACCCAAGGCAACGCGATCAATGCAGCAGGCGCGACGAACAGCAAGAACGCACGTACCGATCGCGGTCGCAGCAGCGCCAGCGCAAACAAAAAGCCAAGGGCTCCTGTGTACTTGAGCGCAAACGCGAATCCAGCAAGGAATCCGGCAACCATCAACAGACGCTCGTTTGAAGTGTTCCGGAAGTCCTCGACCACCCAAAACAAAAAGAACAGACAAGCCGCCAGTGCGACATCGTTGTAAGCCGAGCTCGCCGTGATACCAACCACCGGACTCGCAAGCACCATGAGCCCAGCCACGACACCGGCCTTGAGATTGCCCCTGTCCTCTCCAAACCGCATCACGCCAAGCACAAGCGCCATCAAGAACGAGAAGTGCACCAGCGCCCCCGCCGACTGCTTGCCGAGAGCGTACGCATTCAGAAACAGCAACTCCAAGCCGAGAGGCATCTGCGCATACATGTTCGTGAGGATTGGCTCGAAGCCTCGATCGCGATAGATCCGCGCCGCAAGCCCCAGGTGGTACATCTGCCCATCGGGACTGTGCTCGGGCGCGAGCGCGTTGACGAAATACAGAACAAAGTACACGGTCACCGCAAGCACCGGCCACAAGCCGAGACGTGGCCGAGTCGTCCGATACTCTCGTGCAAGCCGCAACGCAACAATGCACAGCAGCGAGCTCAGCCCGACCAGAACGCCTTTGTACACGAGGTGCAAAGCAGCCAGTCCAAACATCAACGTGCTGAACAGCGCTGCACCCGAGACAAACGCAAACAACCCCTGCGTACCCTTGGGAAATTGAACCTTCAGGACTTTCAGCAGCAGCAACCCGCTACCGAGACAGGCACCGATCGTCAAGCCCGCGCCAAGCATTGCGTACAGGGCTTGCCGCACTACCGAACCAGACCTGCGCTGACGAGAATGAATCCGTACTCCACCCCGTCCGGCGCCTTCCAGGTCTTGTCGACGAGCATGACCAGCTCATTGTCGACCTTGGTGTGGACGAGCTTCGGCGGCACCGGCAATTCAATCGTGTGATTGCCCGGCTTGTCGAGCCTCTTGCTGCCAAGCTCGATGCCATTCAGGCGAAATTGGATCGTGATTGGCCCCGTTTCCTTGAAACCCAGCTCAGGACACCCCACGTTCGCCTGCATCCGAACACCGCTCGCATCTGTCATCGGACCCAGCAGGAGAGTCGGCTGCTTTCCCGTCCAACGCCACACGCCGCCGTGAACCTCCAGGCGGATGTCACGGGACAAGTGCACGACTGCATCAGGATCGTTCATCGGCAGGAATGGTTTTCGCACCAGCGGCGGATCCTCGTAGATCGGTTTGCGCTGGGACGGCGGAGCGTAGGTCTCCTTGATATTGGGGCAGCCGGTGACGACCGCCCACATCAAGGCGATGAGGAACAGCCTAAACCGCGTCGGAAACACTGCTGAATGTAAAGTTGTCCGCAAGGATGCCCGGAGCCAACATGCCCGCACCTTCGCCTCCACGCACGCGGATACTCGCTGACATCTTCCGCGTGT
>DASQVJ010000728.1:0-10027 GCA_035640835.1 Bryobacteraceae bacterium | reverse complement strand
CTCCGAAATGTCGACCTCCGTCTTGAAGGATCCCAGGTCGATTTTGAGCTGCGAGGTTCGCTCCACCAGCGCCCGGCTCTCGAACAGGCTGCTGATCTGGTTCGGATCGTCCGATACCGAGTTGAGGCGCTTGCCCGACGTGATCTCGCGCTGAGCCGTCTCGATCCGCCTGCTCGTTCTCGCCAGGTCGTTCAGGAAGCGTTCGGTGGAAGCATCGAAGGAGCGGACCATAATTCTCTTATCGCCCCTTAGCTGAGGATCGAGATGAGACTTTGCGTCATCTCGTCGAGGCTCTTGACCAGACGTGCCGCGGCCTCATAAGACCGTTGAAATTGCAGGAGCTTCGCCGCCTCTTCATCGAGCGAAACGCCGGAAACTTCCTCGCGGAAGGTCTTTGCCTGGGAAACGAGCGCGGTCATCGTGTCTGCGCCCTCGCGAGCGGTCGCGATGTCGCGACCGAGTCGGCCCCCAATGCTTCCGTAGAACTCGATCAACGTGAAGCCATCAATCTCTTTTGAGTTGGCCAGCTTCGCGAGCTCGAGCGCGTTGCCGTTTCCCCCAGGCGCGGTGCTCGAGGCCGCGGCAAGGTCGTCGGTGGAGAGGTTATTTAAGGCGAGAGTGCTGGCTGCTCCCTGGCTCGGGTCGTAGGTAAACAGGTTCGCGATGGGAGAGTTACCGTTCAGGTCGAGACCGCCTGCCAGGATGCCGTTGATGCGGTCGGCCAGGGTACTCGCAAGCCTATCGAGATCTGCCTGGTAGCCGGGCACCGTGACATTGCGGACCTCGAGGATGGCCCCGAGCTCGCCTTTCGTGAGAGTGGCGGTGATGTCATGACCCTGGGCGTCACGGACGATCGCACCCAGGTTGTTTGTTTCGGCTGAGATCGGATACAGGCGGTCGCCGACCAACACAGGTGTCTGGCCACCCAGCAGCAGGTCTACCGACCCGTCGTCATGCTTGAGAATGTCGAAGGAGACAAGCCCGCTGAGCTCCTCGAAGGCGGCATGCATGTTGGCGTCGATCCCAGGGTCTTCCTGCCCGGCGGCGTTGCTTCGAAGTTCCCGGTTGTAGGTCTGGATCCGCTCGAGGACAGTGTTGATCTGCTGCACCGCCTGGCTGACCTGACGGTCCGTCTCGGAATTGGAGGTCGAGAGCTGGTGCGCTGTGTGCTGGATCTGACTCGCCACCTCGGTGGCACGCGAGAGGACGTTCTGACGGGCAGGCGCGCTGTTCGGCGACACCGATAACTGCGAGAACGAAGTGTAAAGCCGATTGATTGCGGCCTGGACGCCAGAGTTCTCGCTCAACGTGAAGACGGGCTCGAGAACCGCCAGGCTGTTCCCTCGACTTTCTGCGTAGCCGAGCGCCGATTGCTGTCTTCGAACCGCTTTCTCCGCGAATTCGTTACGCGAGTTCGCGAGGTCGCCGACGCGTACGCCGCCGGGTAGCCCTGACCCAATGTCGAAGGGCATGGCCTGGAATGACTGCGTCTGCTTCGCGTACCCAGGCGTGTTGACGTTGCTGATGTTGGTCTGGACTGCGTTCAGACCAGTGGTGAAAGCCCGCAGGGTCCCGGTAGCGCCGACTAGAGCTCCAAATAGATTGCCCACTGTTTAACCTTCTACGTAAACGCTGCCGCCGGCCGACACCGGAACTGGTTCACCGCCGGGGTTGTACCCGCCAGCGGCGACTGAAAGCATGGTGGCCCAGCCGAAGTAGAGTTCGGCAGCCTGACGCATCAGTTCCTGGACTGCGCTGAGTTCGCGGCGCAAACAGAGAAGCTCGCCCTGCAGGATCGACGAGGTGTCGCCAGGCACGGGGCCAGGTACGGCTCGAAGGACCGCAATGGCGCTGTCCAGGGCCTCGCAACAGCGCTCGAGCGATTCGGGACCAGGATGTTTCAGACTTTCTTTGGCAGCCTTGAGACGACTACGGGCATCGCGAACGCACACCACCGCCGTCACGCCGGGATCCATTCCCTGGCGCCCATTTGCTTCGTTCAAAATGTCCTCTCGGCGGTTTTACTCGCCTTTGATTGCGTCGTTTACGATGGCCTTGCTCAGAGCCTGAGCATCCACCTTGTAGCGTCCAGTCTGGAAATCAGCGCTGAGCTTCTCCAGGTGAGCGGTACGCTCCGGCGAGTCGGATTGCGCCGCTCTTATTGCGGAGCTGAGGTCCGATAAGGATACTTGGTCGCTCGTCGCCGCGCCTGCTGCACCGGCCCTATTGCCTCGCGCACCTCCTTCCACCTCGGCTGATTTGCCGACACCTGTGGAAGTAAGGTTCGATACATTTGAATCCTGGATCTTCATTTGTGGGTCCAGATACCTCTACGGACCTTATCGACCAGGGGCAGCGACCTTTAGAATTTTTTTGAGATTTCTTTTCGGTCGTCACGGGGTAGTGACAAGCACGCGATGTGCCACGGCCGAAAACGGGTCGAATGGCTCAAAATGTTTCGTGACGAAACGAAGCCAAATCAAAGTGGGATTTCGGGACGGGGGAGGCTCCCGAAATGAAACGGAGAAGAGGAGTTAGGGGGTGATGACGGGCTTCATCAACCAGTTCCAGCAAGTCTGCAGGAGCTTGCGGGGCTGACTTGACGGAGCAGGAGCTTGCGGGGCCGGGTCTTCGGCCTTAACTCGTTCATTGTAAAGCGAAAGTAGCTTTGTTTCGCAGAAACCGATCGCCACTGCATATTGCCGGATGTAGCTGACCGAGAACACGCCACCAGGGAGTTTATCGAACTCCTCAGACTCGATGGCGCGCAAGTAGCGGGTGCAGATTTTTGTGCGTTCCGAGATCGTCTCAAGCGAAACCCCGGCGCCTTTGCGGAGACGTTCCAGATGAAGCACGCTTGTGTTGTGCATTATGCTCCCCGAGCTTATGTCCTCGCTAACGAGGCTAGATATGGTCTGAAACTACATAGTACTCAACAACCGAAGTAATGGGAAGTGGATTTTGGACGGGTAGGTGACATATTTCGCGGGGAGTAGCAATTCCCCTTAGCGGGGAGACTTTGGTTCGCCTTTTTGTCGGCAAACCAAAGTCCCAATTGAAGTTAGAGGTGACTAAAAGTTAATCTTCGCGCCTATCTGCAGCTTTCGAGATGAGCTGAGTACCGAGTCGCGAATGCGTCCGAAGGTGGGGCTTGAGTATACAGCGGTTGGGAATCCGAAGGTGGGCGTGTTTGTAACGTTTGTTACATCAGCTCGGAGCTCGAGGTTGAGTCGCTCGGTGATAGCGGTGCGCTTCAGGAGCGATGCATCGAGGTTGAATGAGCTTGGACCGGTGAAGTAGTTGCGGCCGGTGTTCCCCATAGAACCCGCGGCGGGGATCGACATCTTGTTGCGCTCCTCGGGTGTGAAGTACCACACGAGGCCCCCTTCATCGTGGAGTCCGCCGAAATCGCGTGAACAGCCGTTGCAGTCGACCGTGCTATTCACAAAATTGTTAAACGTGTTGAAGCCGGAGAAGACGGTGAAGGGGCGTCCGCTATACCAGCGCATGATGCCCGCCACCTGCCAACCGCCGATCACTCGCTCGATCAAGCCGCTATCGGAGGAGAAGCGCTTGCCACGGCCGAAGGGCAGCTCGTAGACGAAGTTCGACTGAATAACGTGGGTACGGTCGAAATCCGAACGGGCGTAATTGAGACGGCGATTCTTGACATCGAAAGGAGAGTTTCCCGCGGTCTGGCCGTTTCCGGATGAGGCTACCGTGAATACGGGGTCATACGATCGCGTGTCGAGCGACTTGGACCAGACGTAGCTTATCTGGCCAGTGAACCCATTCGATAAGCGGCGCTCAAGCTGGAACTGTAACCCGTGATAGGTGGAGAAGTCCTGCGAGTCGATGACGAAAAGACCGCCTGTGTACTGCGGATACGGAATCAGGGCAAACGCACCAGAGCCGTTCAGCTCCGTCAGCAGGCGGTTGTTCTGAATCTGATTCGCGATGCGACCTGCCAAGGTTCCGACGGCATTGTTCGTGAAATCGGCCGGGAAGAGGCGACGGTACATCTGTGACCCGGTCTCGCCTGGACGGAGACGAGCGTCCTGCGCAGCCAATCGGTTGATGAGGGCCGATTCGCCGCCGGCCTTGACGGTGTTGAAGTCGTTCACGAATCCATTGGCGAAGATCTCCGGCTGGTTCACGTTGTACCCGCCGAAAAGATTCGTGGCGCGACGGCCGATGTAGCTGATCTCAAACACCGTGCGAGAGAAGATCTCGCGCTGGATGCTGAAGGCCCACTGATGTGTGCGCGGGTACTTCAGATTCGGATCAAATACAGTGTTGCTGTTGGGGGATGCGGCGGGGGGTTGTGCCAGGGCATCGGGGCTCGTGGTCGGAACGGGAAGGGGCTGCACATTGCGCAAACGGCCGCCGTTCTGACCAAAGGTCTGGTCGGCAAGCGCGGTGGTCTGTCCAGGGATCGCCGGGAATACGAACGAAGAAGCGAGAAACGTGGACAGGCGGTCGTAGGCGATTCGGTAGTTCCCACGAACGGAGGTTTTCCCCGATTCGAACGGATCCCAAGCGAATCCCACGCTGGGCGAGAAGTTCCAGAGCCGGTTCTCATAAAACTTGCCGGGTACCCAACGCAGCGTCTGGCTGGGGTTGGCCCCGGCGACGGCCAACTGATCGGGGACACGGACGCCTCGGTCGCTCGAGGGCGACGGCCGGGGCTCCCATCGCAGGCCCAAGTCGATCGTCAGATTACGGCGCATCTTCCAACTGTCCTGGGCGTAGAAGTCGAACTCGTTGTAGCGCTGGGTGACGGTAAACAAACCCGGCGCAAACGAGTTGCCGTCGGCCACGAAACCCTGCTGGCGCGTGCCGACTCGTCCGAGCAATGTGTTGATGAGCGTCTGGAAGTTCGGCAGATCGTTGGCAGTGTTGACACCGCTCGGCAGATTGAATGTCGCGGGATCCACCGGGCTCACGGCTGTGGCGAAGTTCAAGGCAGGTGCGGAGTTCAAACCGGCGATGGATCCACGCCGATCGAAGTGATTCTGGAATCGCAGGTTCACGCCGAACTTCAGAGAGTGTGCCCCTCTTTGCCAGGCGAGGTTGTCGACAACCTGCCATGTACGGAGCGTACGAATGTTTCCGAAGTCTGTGCCCTCGACGATTGCGAGATCGAGATTACCGGTGTTGGTGCGAAGCGCGTAATCCGTCAGGCTCGCGAACGGCTGCGCGAAGTTGAAGGTGAAGCGATTGATGCCGACCACGACTTCGTTCGTAATCGTCGGTGCCGGATTCCAGCGCCACGACCCTGCAACGTTGATGGGATCGCGCTGCGTATTGACCTGGCATTCGCGGCCTGGGAACAGCGGTGCACCACCGTTGCCACGATCGCAATTTGTATCCTGGCGTCCCCAAGATCCGCGGCCGAAGAATGTGTTCTTGTCGTTCAGGATGTAGTCGAGACGGGTGTTCACGTCGTGCTGGCGTTCCTGCTGCAGCGCGGTGAAGGTGTAGAATCCTGTGTTCAGGCCGTCGCCACCGAAGAAGTTATTGGGCAGCGGCGTGTTCGAGATCAACTGCTGCAGACGAGGATCGAGACCGAGCCGCTGGGGGTCATTGGTGACCACGTTATAACTGCCAATGTTCAACCCGGGCACCGGATTTCCGCTGGCGTCGATACTGGCTCCTGCGACGCCAGCGGGGAGGTTACGGCCATTGTTGACGAATCGAAGGATGCCTTGGCGCGCCTGCTGGGTGAGCACAAGGCGATCGGTGAGAGCGCTTTCGCGAGCTCGCAGCCACTGGAGATTGCCGTAGAAGAAGAGCTTATTGCGGACGATCGGACCACCGAGATCGCCGCCCCAGATGTGCTGGACGAACTGGCGCTGGCCGCGAGCGTTGATATTGTTTTCCCACTCGTTCGCGTTGAACCGGGGTGTGCGGTAGAACCAGAATCCCTTACCGTGAAACTCGTTGCTGCCTGACTTCGAGACCAGGGTCACCTGGCCGCCGCTCGAACGGCCGTATTCGGCCGTGGCGTTCGATGTGATGACGCGGAACTCGGCGAGACTATCGGGATTCGTTCGCAACGGCGAGAAGTTGGACCCGCCGGCGCTCGTTTCATTGGTGTCGATGCCGTCGAGAGTGAAGTTCCAGGCGCGATCGCGAGCGCCGTTGACGTGAGTGCCGCCACCGGTATTGCCTCCGCTCACGACTCCAGGCTGAAGGAGGACGAGGTCGAGCGCGTTGCGGCCGCGTGTGCCGACAATCGGCAAATCCTTTATGACGCGCTCTTGAACGAGGTTGCCGAAGTTGCCGGATGTGCTGGTTTGCACTTGCTCGGCTGTTGCGCTCACTTCAATCTGTTCGGTGACGTTCCCGATCTCGATAGTGGCGTTCACGGTGGTGGGTTGACCGATGGCGACCTGGTTGTCGCGAGAAACAAATTTGCGGAATCCTGGCGCCTCGATGGTAACCGAGTATATGCCGGGGATGAGGGCTTCAAACGCGTAGGTGCCCGATTGTGACGTTTTGGTTGTGAATGTTGCTTGCGTTGCCTGATTGGTGAGTGTGACGCCGGCACCGGGAACCGAGGCGCCCGCACTATCGAGTACGGTACCTGTCAGTCGCGAAGTGGTGCCCTGTCCCCAAGCAGACAAAGTGAAACAAACGAGAATCGCCGCGAGACGCAGCAATACCTTCTGACCCATATCACGGGATTGTAACAGGGAAGTGGTGTTTTAGCGCAGAAAATCGTTACTTTGGCGTGCGTGCTAACGTGCTCTCAAACACTTACGGCAGGTCATTCAGGCCATCTCTTTGAGCCTGATAGAGGCGGAAGAGGCGTCTGATTACGCGCTGCTCTTCGATCGAGAACTTTTCCTGAAACTCGCTGGACAGGATGCGGTCGCGCCGTTCGATAGGACGCAAGTTTGCGAGTTGCCGCAGCTCCTCGCGAATCGCCTCGCGACGCTCGCGCGGAAAACTGCTGTATCGACGAAAGAGATTGCGAACAGCGTCCTGTTGCTCGGGCGGCAACTGACGGAAGCGTTCATATTGTTGTTGCAGCCGGTCACGCTCCTCAGGTGTTAGTTCTTCGAGCGCTTTCAACCGTCGTTCGATTCGTTCGCGCCGCTCCGGAGGGAGGCGTTCGAGCCAGCGCTGCCGCTCCTCGGGAGTCATGCGCCGAAGGCGCTCGATGATGTTGGGACCGGTCTGCGCCCCCTTTTCAGAAGCTGGTTCCCGGAGCACAGGTTGAGCGAGGCTCGTGCCGCAGGCAAGCAACCCGCCGAGAACAACCTGGCCGAACAGCACTGTTTTCATCGCAACCTAGAGCTGCTCCGGTTTTGAGACTGGCGGGAGTTGCCGCAGCATGTCCAGATCATCCAGCGCGCGCTCCACCTGGTCGAGATCCACTGATTCCAATGGCACGGCGCCGGCCTTCGTCGCAGGAGGCTGGGAGGTCTGGGTTCGAGGCGTGTACAGCAGAAGTGCTCCGGCCAGGACTGCACATGCGGCTGCAACGGGCATGGCCTTGGCCCAGCTGAATGCGGCGAACGGCTCGCGGATCTGCTGAAGCGCTCGCTCAAACCAGGTTGCTTTGGATTCTTCCGCGATGCGCGCGTACAAGCGCTGGTCGAATCCGTCCGAAACGGCGGGCGCTTGCCACAGATCCAGAGAAGTCCAAAGCTCCTTTTGTGCCGAGACGAAGGCCTTGCAGTCGGGACAAGACTCGAGGTGAGCCTCAATGGTGGCGGTTTCGAGAGCGTCCAGCTTGCCTGCGGAATAGTCCAGCAGAGCGGTCGCCGTATTTTCGTTCGTCAAAGGACAGATGTTCTTGTCAATCATGGCTGCACCCCTACGCCAAATGCGCCAAGCGACTGCGCAACGTTTCGTAAGCCCGGAACAGGAGAGACTTCACCGCGGACTCCGAGCAGCTTAGCGCTTCGGCGATCTGAGCATAACCGAGCTCCTGATATTTGTGCATCAGCACAGCGGCCCTTTGCTTCTCCGGCAGTGCCTCAATCGCCAGTCGAATCTCTTTCATCCTAGCCTCCCGGACCAGATGCTGTTCGGGGTTCAGCTTGGAATCGGGCACCTGTCGCGGCAAGCCTTCTTCAATCTGCTGATCGAGACTTTCTACCGTTTTCTCACCCTTTCGATCGCGGATCCAATTCAGTGTCAGGTGTGTGGCGATCCGGAAAAGCCAAGTGGTGAACTTGGCCGAAGGCTCGTAGCTGGCGCGCGATCGGTAAACCCGGAGGAAGACCTCCTGAGCGAGTTCTTCCGCGACGGCCTGGTTCGGAATCATGCGGTAGATGAAGTGGATCAGCGGGCCGCGATGTTTTTGCAGCAGCAGGGCGAAACTCGCGGAATCGCCTTCCCGCACCCGCAACATCAACTCGGTATCGTGTTCGAGTGTTGCCACTGCAATCATATGGTTCTCAACACGGGACGTGTCAGAAAGTTGCGCGGTATCAGGCGCCTGGGCGGGTTTACGTTGGAAAAACACTATTCCGGCTTGAGCTGACGCTCCATTAGATCGCGAATCCCGTCCCGAGGTGGCTTCGCATTATGTAGCACCTCAAACATTTGCGAGACGATTGGCATCTCAACGCCGAGTTTGCGAGATAGATCGACGGCGGCGGTGGTGGTCTGTACGCCTTCCGCGACCATATTCATTTGATCCAGTATCCCCTGTAGGGTCTGACCTTGTCCGAGAAGAATGCCGACGCGGCGGTTGCGGCTGAGGTCACCTGTGCAGGTGAGGACGAGGTCCCCCAGGCCGGCGAGTCCGGCGAGTGTGCGCTCCTGGCCTCCCATGGTGCAGGCAAGCCGGGTGATCTCGACGAGTCCGCGGGTGACCAGCGCCGCGACCGCATTTGAGCCGAGCCCGAGACCTTGGGCAATGCCTGCGCCGATGGCGATCACGTTCTTAAGAGCTGCGCCGAGCTCGACGCCGACAACGTCGGGATTGGTGTAGAGGCGGAACGTCGGTCCGGAAAACGCAGTTTGGATTTGCTCCGCGATTCGCAGGTCTTGGGAGGCGACGACCACGGCGGTCGGGTCTCCGGCCGCGACCTCTCGGGCGAAGGTGGGTCCGGAGAGCACGGCCACACGGGCGGGGAAGCGGCGCTCGATTACGCCGGTCAGGACTTGGGACATGCGGAGCAGCGAAGAGAGCTCGAGGCCTTTGGTCGCGCTGACGCAGATCGCGCCGGGGTCGAGATGCGGAAGCATTTCGTCGAGGACGGATCGGAGGTATTGAGAGGGAACGACAGTGAGGACGATGCCGGACTGGTGGAGGGCGTCGGGCAGGCTGGTGGTCGGCTGCACGTTTCCGGGAAGTTGGAAGCCGGGCAGGTAGGACGAGTTCTCGCGGGTGAGTGCGACCTTGGCGCAGAGTGTGGGCTCGTGGATCCAGAGGGTGACGCTCCGGAATCGGGGCGCCAGCACGATGGCAAGTGCAGTACCCCAGCTGCCGCCACCGATGATGGCGAGGCGCTCCGTGATGTTCACCGGGCGCGCGTCCTGACGGGCCCGCCGCCGGTAGTTTTGCGGCCGAAGCTGAGTGCGTTTTCGGTGCCGGCTCGGACGCGCTGGAGGTTGGATCGATGCCGGTAGATGACCAGCGCGCACGCGGCGATTGCGGTCATCAGCACGGGGGCTGGCGGGTGGTTGATCAGAAAAACGGCGAGGGGGAAGCAAATCGCGCCGATGACGGAGCCAAGCGAGACGTAGCGTGTGGCGGCGACGGTGGCGACGAAGACGATCAGAGTGGCCAGGAGCGGGAGAGGCGTGAGAACCGCGAAGGCTCCGGCAAAGGTCGCGACGGCTTTGCCGCCTTTGAATTTCAAGAACACGGGGAAGACGTGTCCGAGAACCACGGCGGCTGCGGCGAGGCTGGTCCAGAGCGGGGAGCCGTTGGTCACGCGGTGCATGAGCCAAACCGCGAAGGTGCCTTTCAGCGCATCGAGGATCAGGGTGGCGATCCCGGCGGCGCGGCCCGATGTACGCAGCACATTGGTGGCTCCGATGTTGCCGCTGCCCATCGATC
>DASQVJ010000727.1:0-3878 GCA_035640835.1 Bryobacteraceae bacterium | reverse complement strand
CGCGGGCGTGCCGCTGACATCCGGCAGCACTTCCTGGAACCCACCGTTGATCACCTCGTCGAGCGTCGAGACAGCGCGCGGGTGGCGCAGGATGCTCTTGGGCGTGAAGATTACCAGCGGTTTCCGGAGCGGTTTGCCATCCATTCCGCCCTTCATTTGCCGACGGAGGAGGTGGAAGTACTGCGCAGGTGTCGAGCAGTTCGCAACCTGCATGTTGTTTTCGGCGCAGAGTTGGAGGAAGCGCTCGATGCGTGCACTGGAGTGCTCGGGGCCCATGCCCTCATAGCCGTGCGGCAGCAACAGCACCAAACCGGATGACGTGCCCCACTTCGTTTCTGCGCTCGACAGGAACTGGTCGAGGATGATCTGCGCCCCGTTCACAAAGTCACCAAACTGCGCTTCCCACAGCACCAACGTGTTCGGCTCGGAAACGCTGAATCCGAACTCGAATCCCATGACTGCGTACTCGCTCAATGGACTGTCGTAAACTTCGAAGCGCGCTCCATTCGATTCCAGGGACTTGAGCGGGGTCACTTTCTTGCCGGTCGCGTAGTCGTAGAGCTCGGAATGACGGTGGCTAAAGGTGCCGCGTCCGCTGTCTTGACCGCTCAGACGAACTCCAAAGCCCTCGACGAGCAGGCTGCCGAAGGCGAGCGCTTCTGCCGTGCCGTAGTCGATGGGCGCGCCGGTCAGGGCTTCGAGCCTGGAATCGAGCACGATTTTCTTGAGCTTCGGGTGAATCTGGAAGTCGGAGGGGACGGTCGTAATTGCCGTCAGGACCTGCTCGGCGGTTTCGCCGCTGATGCCCGTGACCGCGGGTGATGGCGGCGCAGGAGTCTCCTTTTCTTCCTGCAGCTCGTAGGCCTCGGCGTTCTTCTTGGCCAGATCGTATCCCTCGACGAGCTTTGCGACAAAGCCTTTCTTTCGAGAGGATACGTCAGCGTCCGTGATCACGCCGTTCTTGACCAGCTTTTGCGAATACTGTGCGATGACGGACGGGTGCCCTTTGATGGTCTTGTACATCTGGGGCTGCGTGTAGCTTGGATCGTCACCTTCGTTGTGTCCGTGCCGCCGGTAGCAGACCAGATCGATCACGACATCGCGCTTGAACTCCCTGCGGTAGTCGAACGCCAGTTGAGCGACCTGCAGCACCGCTTCAGGATCGTCAGAGTTCACGTGAAACACGGGCGACTGGATGATCTTGGCGATATCGGACGAGTAGGGCCCGGAGCGTCCCTCTTCCGGAGGTGTCGTGAAGCCCACCTGGTTGTTGATAATGATGTGAATCGTGCCGCCTGTCGAGTAGCCCTCGAGCTGCGACATGTTCAGGGTCTCGGCAACAACTCCCTGGCCGATAAACGCTGCATCGCCATGAATCAGGATCGGCAGGACCTTGGAGCGATTGCCCAGTCGATCCTGCTTGGGTCGGGCCATGCCCTCTACCACCGGGTCGACAGCTTCCAGGTGGCTCGGATTGAACGCAACGGAGACTGTGATCTCGTTGCCGCGGGGGCTGGTGCGTTGCCCGCTCGCGCCCAGGTGATACTTCACGTCACCCGAACCATAGGCATTCGCCGTCGCGTCAGGCGCCTCTTCAAATTCGCTGAAGACCTGGTGCAGCGGCTTGCCAATCACGTTGGCCAGAATCGTCAGCCGTCCGCGGTGCGCCATGCCCATGACGGCCTCGATGACACCAGCGTCCGCCGCGCGTGCCAGGATCTCGTCGAGCGCGACGATCACCGACTCGCCGCCTTCGGACGAGAAGCGCTTCTTGCCAAGGAAACGCGTGTGCAGAAAGTGCTCAAACTCTTCGGCCTTGATCAACTCGTCCAGAATGTGAAGCTTGCGCTCGTTGGAGAGTGGCTCGGCCGTGGTGTCCTCAATGCGCGCACGGAGCCATTCACGCTCTTCGGCATTGATGATGTAGGTGTACTCGTACGCGCACTTGCCGCAGTAAATTCGCTTCAGGTCCTCGATGACGTCGCGCAGCGGGCGATTCTCCTCGCTCGCTACGGGGCGATCAAGATCGGCCTCGGTAAGACCGTACGTCGAGAGTTGCAGATCCGACGGGGTTGGACGCTTCGAACCGAGCGGATCGAGGTCGGCGACCAAATGGCCTCTTCGACGGTAGGCTCCGATCAGCCGGATCGCGGCACCCTCTTTAATTAACGCCTCTTGAAAATCGGGCGTCGCCACAGGTGCGGCTGCCGCCTTTACCGGAGCGGCCGCGACTGCAGGGGGAGGCTGAAACGCAAGTCCCAGCTGGCGGTAAATGTCCTCATAGAAGTTCGACTCGCCGCCGAGGAGCGCAGCGAGTTTGCCGAGGAAGCGGCCGGATTCTGCGCCCTGAATGATGCGGTGGTCATAGGTGCAGGTGACACCCATCACCTTGCTGACACCGAGCTCCTGCTTCTTGGCTTCCGGCACGGCGTCGTATCCCGGCGGGTAATCCATCGCGCCGGTCGCAATGATGGCGCCCTGCCCAACCATCAATCGAGGGACCGAGCTGGCCGTTCCGACCGTTCCGGGGTTGGTCAGCGAGATAGTCGTGCCCTGAAAGTCGGGCATCTGCAGCTTGCCGGCGCGGGCACGGGCGACGACGTCGTCGAAGGCAGCCAGAAAGTCCTGGAAGCTGAGAGCTCCGGCATTCTTGATGTTGGGCACCATCAGGGTCGACGAGCCATCCTTCGCCTTCACATCGACGGCCAGCCCGAAGTTGATCGTGTTACGGACGACGCGGGTAGGCTCGCCATTGTGCTCGGTGTAGGCGTGATTGAGCTGCGGAAACTCGCCCAGCGCCTTCACAATCGCCCAACTGATGAAGTGGGTGAAGGAAAGCTTGCCGAGACCCGCGGCTTCGCGCTGTTTGTTAATGGCTGCCCGGTGCTGCTCGAGGGCGCGGACCGAGAGGATGCGCTGTGACGTGGCCGTGGGCACGGTCAAGCTTGTGGTCATGTTCTCAGCGATCTTGCCTGAGACGCCACGCATCGGCTGCAACTGATCATCCGCATTCAGCGGGACTTCAGGTGCTCGCGGAGTTGCCGGTAAGCTCTTGGCAGCAGGAGCCTGGACAGCCGCGCGTACGTCGCCATTGGTGGGGATGCCCGGTGTGGAGACGCTTGTGACTGTCGTTCCCGTCGCCCGATTCGAGCCGTTGCTCTCGAAGATCTTCTTCCAGCTCTCATCCACGGTCTTGTTGTCGTGGAGGTAAGTCTGGTAAAGCTCATCCTGGAGCCAGCTATTGATACCTAACTTGGGTTCGTTGGGGTCTGCCATGAGATTTTGGGTGTAAGTACTCTAACCTCTTATTCTATCGCCGCCATCCCATTCGATGACCGAGAAACGGAAAGAGTTCAAACGCCGGGCACGACACGCTCCGAAACTCAAATGGCCGAGACTCGAAGGCCTCGGCCATGTGTGGAAGGGGTGGCGCTAAGCAGTCATTACTGGCTAACGTCGCTATTCAACAGCAAGACAACTCGATGCTTTATCGTCTCCAGCGGGACGCGTCAAGATGGCGTACGGTCGAAGGGGGTCCGCTTGCCAGGCATTCGCCACGTTTGCGAGAGGGATCTTCGTATTTAGCTTCCTGTTCATCCGAGTGATGAAGTAGTTCGCCACGATCGTGTAGCCCACGTCCGACGGGTGAATGCCGTCGAGTGAGTACAGGCCACCCAGGTAGTCAGTAGTGAGTATCCGATTACCGACCTGGAAGCCGTAACGGCCAACGCAATCGATGAACTTGTTCGTCTTTACCAGCAATCCGTTCTGTTTGATCGTCTCCTGCTCGATAATCTCGTTGAAGGCAGCGATCCGCTCACGAATTGTTGTGGCATCGGCCGCGCTGAGGACGCAGGGGATTGGGGTGTTCGGATCGA
>DASQVJ010000726.1:0-5534 GCA_035640835.1 Bryobacteraceae bacterium | reverse complement strand
TTGTGACGGCAAGCCGGCCTGTTGCAGGATCGATGTCGATGCCGTGAGGGCGGTGAAACTGGCCGAGCGAGATGTCGCCCAACTTCTTACGGCTCTTCACATCGATGATGGAGAGCGAGTTTCCGCCTTTTCCTACATGCTCGATACGCATGGTGCCGTTGTCGGCTGTGTACAGGTAGCGGCCGTCGCGTGAGAACACCATCTCGTGCGGATGCTGTCCGACAGGGATGCTGGTGAGCAGTTTCCCTTCGGGCGTGTAGTAAGCGAGCGCGCTGCCGCCCTTCAGCAGCACGAGGTAGATCGCATCGGAGGCCGCCAGCGCGGTCCCGGCAAGAAGAAGTGTGCAAAGAATCGTGCGTCTCATGGTGCGGCGAATATCATGTCACAGCCGAACTTTGCGCTATCATTCGGAATCGAATGGATGCTATCGAGCCCCTACCGCTGCGCGTCTCAGCCCTGATTGTTTCCCGAAATTGCGCAACGGTCTTACGGCGTTGCCTCGCTGCTTTGGAGGCGAGCCAACCGCGGCAGTCGTTGGAAATCCTGGTCGTCGATAACGGATCCAGAGACGAAAGCGCGCGTCTTGATTCCGAGTTTCCGGAGGTTCAGTATCTCCGGCTGCCTAAGAACTTCGGCCTGGTGAAGGCCTGGAACATCGGCATTCGCACAGCGAAGGGCGACAATGTCCTGCTGCTGCCGCCGAACGTCATCGTGCAGCCGGACACGGTGGATCAGCTTGCGAATCGGCTGGAGGCCGACAACAGCATCGGCGCTGTCTGCCCGTACGTGTCCACCACCTGGGCGATGCCCGATTCGAGTGCCTTGAAACGGCTCTGGAGCGAGGGCGAGCTACCAGGCGCCATCTCGCTGCCCGAAACAAATGGACCGCAAAATGTTGTTTTCCCGAAAGGGGCTCCCGTGATGGTGCGGAGGCAGTTCCTGGCCGGGATGAACTACTTCGACGATCGTTTCGGCAGCTTCGGCGCCGAGCTGGAGATGTACTGGCGGCTGCACGACGCCGGCAAGAAGGTGGTGGTGTATCCGGACATTCGGGTCGAGGTTCTGCCCGACGAGCGGCAGGAATGGTCCTCAGCGCACGCGGCCGATGTTGCCAATGGAGCCGCGACGTTCCTGGGGAAGCACCAGGGCTTCGGAGCCAGCGTCGGCTTCAAGCTTGGTGCCGCAGCCGCTTCCTTAGGCCGGGCTTTGACGTTCCAAAAGCCCGGGTTTCACCTGGCACAAGCAGGACATATCCTGTTGGGTCAAAAGCTCGACGGCACGCAGGAGTAGCGACCGTTTAAGACCGGTAGCTACCGTTGATCCTGATGTAGCCGTCCGTGAAGTCGCAGGTCCAGAAGCGGGTCTCGCCCTTGCCTTCGCCACGGAACTCGACACGAATGAGAACCTCGCGATCTTCCAACCTGGTCTTGAGCGCCGACTCGTCAAACTCGACGGCCACTCCGCCGCCACAGACGAGGACGCCTTGCATGTAGATGTCGATCTTGTTCGGATCGAAGTCCACCCCGGAATTGCCCGCGGCCGCAAGAATGCGCCCCCAGTTGGGATCCGTTCCCGCGATCGCCGTCTTGACGAGCGGAGAGTTCGCTATGGAGCGGGCGATCTTGGCTGCTGAATCGTCGTCAGCCGCCCCAACTACGCGGATGGTGATCAGCTTCGTCGCGCCTTCGCCGTCGCGGGCAATCTGCTCAGCCAGATCTTCCATCACGAGGCAGAGCGACTCTTCGACCAGCCGCCGTTCACGCTCGGACGGCTTGATTCCCGAGGCTCCGTTCGCCATGAGCAACACGACATCGTTTGTGGACGTGTCGCCGTCTACCGAAAGCCGGTTGTAGCTACGCTCGGTGGCCCGGAGCAGCATCTCGCGAAGGTGGATCGGCGAGATCGCGGCGTCGAGCATGACAAATCCGAGCGTGGTCGCAAGGTTCGGATGAATCATGCCGGAGCCTTTGGTCATGCCTGCGATGAGCACATCGCCGCCCTTCAAAGGTACTTCCGCAAACGCTTCCTTGGGCTGCGTGTCGGTGGTCATCATCGCGTGCGACACATCGGGGAAGCGATACTCCGTAAGGTCTTCAAGCATGCGCGGTAACGCCTTGACGATGAGCGTAGGATCCAAATCCACGCCAATCACGCCGGTGGAGGCGGGCACTACCTGGGCAAGGGGCACCTTCAACAGCTTGGCGACTTCCTTGCAGCAGACGAGCGCCACTTCCTCACCGTTCCTGGTGGCACAGTTGGCGTTGCCTGCGTTGACCAATACGGCGCTTACCCGGCCTCGCGAGGCACGCAGGTGTTGTCGAGCAATTTTGACGGGGGCTGCCTGGATCCGATTCTGTGTGAACACGGCGGCAGCAGATGCCGGCGTGGACGAGACGATCAGGCCAAGGTCTTCCTTGTTTTCTTTCCGAATCCCCGCATAGGTAGCTGCGTAGCGGTATCCCAGCGGCAGTCTCAATGCAGTTGTTCTCCTAGCTTTTCTTCGGGACGCAAACGCTGTCCGTTGAGGAAAGCGCCGGCATCCATCTTCTTCCTGCCCTCGAGTTGCACGTCGATAAGCTCGAGAGAGGTTCCATCTCCGCAGCTCACGAAGAGCCTGCGGCGTACATCAAAAATCGTTCCCGGCTCGCCTTGGGCAGCCTCCGTTCCAACACGAGTCTTCGCGAGGTGCAGCACCTGGCCACGAAACTGCGTGTAGGCTCCAGGCCAAGGCGTAAAGCCTCGTGCGCGGTTGTGGATCACCTGCGCCGGACGCGTCCAGTCGACCAGGCCATCCTCCTTCTTCAGGATGGGGGCGTAGGTCGCTGCCGAGTCGTCCTGCTTCTCCGCCACGATGGTACCGGATTCGAGACCGCGCAAGGTCTCCCCCAATAGCTCGGCACCCATAGGGGCCAAACGAGCCGCGAGCTCTACTGCTGTCTCATCCTCACCAATTCCGGTTTCGGCCTTGAGCAACATATCGCCTGTATCCAGTCCCGCATCGATCCGCATCGTGGTTACGCCCGTCGTCGACTCACCATTTGCAATGGCCCATTGAATGGGGGCGGCTCCGCGATACTTCGGTAGAAGCGACGCGTGCACGTTGATGATTCCCAGCGGCGGGAGATCGATGATTGACTGCGGAATGATCTGTCCGTAGCCGACAACCACCATCGCATCAGAACGCATCGAGCGCAACTGCTCCACGATTTCCGGCCGGCGGATCCGCTGAGGCTGATGTACTTCCAACCCGCGCTCCAGTGCTGCCTGCTTTACCGGAGAAAACGCGAGCTGCTGGCCTCGACCCTTGGGCCGATCCGGTTGCGTAAAGACGGCCATTACCTGGTGACCGGAAGCCACCAAATGCTCGAGCGTAGGCACCGCAAATTGCGGCGTTCCCATGAAGACCAGGCGCAAGGCGCGTTATTCCCACTCCCCAGCCTTCATCAGCTTCTTGATCTTGCGCTTAATCAAATCCCGTTTGAGAACGCTGATGTGGTTGATGTAGAGAACGCCATTCAAATGGTCGGTCTCGTGTTGCAACGCTCGAGCCAGCAAGTCCTCACCCGCAATTTCGTAGAACTCGCCTTTCGCGTTTTGAGCTCGAGCGGTCACCTTCTGGGCTCGCGTTACGTCTTCGCGGAACCCAGGGATGCTGAGACATCCTTCTTCACCTGTCTGACTGCCTTCGCGCGTCAGGATTTCCGGATTGATGATCACCAGCTTTTGCTCCGGATCCTCGCCAACCGACACGTCGATCACAGTAATGCGCTTCGATAAGCCGATCTGTGGAGCAGCTAAGCCAACGCCCTTTGCCGCATACATGGTCTCGAACATGTGGTCGATGAGCTCGTGAAGCTCCGGTGTATCGAACTCGGTTACCGGCTCGGCAGGGGTCTCCAGTACCGGATCTCCATACTTGACGATTCGGTAGACCATCAGAACTGTTTCACCTGCTCGCGATAGCCCTCGAAATTGCGCATCGTTTCGACGATGGAATCACCACCGAACTTGGTGACACAGGCTTCAGCGAGAACGATGGATACCATCGCTTCCCCAATCACACCGGCGGCGGGAACAACCGCGACATCGCTCCGCTCGTAAGCGGCGAGCGCCGGTTCGCGGGTAGGCAGGTCCACAGATTCTAAAGGACGCCGCAGAGTCGAGATCGGCTTCAAGTAACCCCGCACCCGGATGTCCTGCCCGTTCGTGATGCCACCTTCGAGACCGCCGGCGCGATTCGCTCCGCGGCGAAACTCGCGATCCTGACGGTCGTAGTGGATGGTGTCCTGCACCTTTGACCCGTAGCTCGCCGCGCCCTCTTGCGCCGCACCAATTTCCACGCCTTTCACGGCTTGCATCGACACGATCGCCTGCGCCAGGCGGCCGTCCAAGCGCGAGTCCCAAGTGATGTGCGAACCCAAACCGACGGGTACGTTGTGTGCCACAACCTCGAAGACGCCGCCAACGGTGTCTCCAGTACGGTAGGCCACATCGACCGCTTCCTTCATCCGCTTCTCGGCTTCTTCGTCGACGCAGCCAAGCAGCACTTCCTGCTTTTCGGAGAGGGCTTTGATCTCTTCCCACGAGGCTTCGCGATCGAGCCTGGCTTCTCCGACGGCCACCACATGACTCAATATTTCCAGGCCGAACTGTCCGAGAAACTGCTTACAAATCGCGCCTACGGCAACCCTGGCAGTGGTCTCACGAGCGCTGGCACGCTCCAGCACGTAACGCGCATCGGAGAAGTTGTACTTGATCGCGCCAGCCAAATCGGCATGACCCGGTCGCGGCCGCTCGACAGGCTTGAACTTCTCCGCCGAGCCCTCGAAGTTCTCGACGGCCATCGCTTCGGTCCAATTTTTCCAGTCGCGATTCCGAATGATGAGCGCGATGGGAGCGCCGATTGTGCGAGAATGGCGAACTCCTGCAACAAGCTCCACCGTATCCGTTTCGATCTTCATGCGACCGCCCCGGCCATAGCCCTGCTGGCGACGCCAAAGCTCGCGATTGATGCAATCAATCGATATGGGGATACCGGCAGGTAGACCTGTTAGGGTCGCAACGAGACACTCGCCGTGTGACTCTCCCGCAGTCTCAAACCTGAACATCCTAGCGTACTTATGTTAGCAGTCCGAGGGCCATTTTGGGGTATCCCCGGCACCAAATTCTTACCGAATTGTGCGTTGGAGGGCCTGGAAGTTCTACCATGGAAAGAGTTTGGCCATGATCCCGTTCCTTGATCTCGAGGCGCCATACCTGGCACTTAAGCAGGAGCTCGAGGCAGCCATTTTGGCTGTTGTGCACTCGAGACAATTCATTCTCGGGCCGTTTGTGTCCGAATTTGAGGCGAAATTCGCCGAGTTCTGCAAGGTGCGCCATGCGGTGGCTGTCAACTCGGGAACGAGCGCGTTGCATCTTGCGCTGCTGGCAGCCGGCGTCGAGCCCGGCGATGAGGTGATCACCGTTCCTTTCACGTTCATCGCGACGTTGGCTGCTATTCGATACTGCGGTGCCAAGCCGGTGCTCGTGGATAT
>DASQVJ010000725.1:0-4030 GCA_035640835.1 Bryobacteraceae bacterium | reverse complement strand
TGGAACGAAACGCCGGGAATATTGTATTGGGCAATAAAGTCGATGTTCGAATCCTGGCCCTCGCGAGGGTTCCAGAATTGCGAGTACCCAATGCGGAACTCATTGATGAGCGACGGACTGAAGATGTGGGTCTCCGTAAATCCAGCCAGCCGCGCTTTGAGCGATACGAAGCACCCGAATCCGGGAATCACACGCGATCCGCAAACGATGTTGTACGGATCGACCGTGCGGTTGTCGAAGTCGTTATAGCTCCCGTTAATCGAGTCCTTGGCAGAGAAGGTGTGATCGATGCGCATACTGCCCTGGTCGATCACGTCGTTACGAGTCGAATTGAAGTTGTAGTTGTTCGTGGGTAGCTGCCCCGCGGGAGTCGAAGTGGTGGGCAGCGGATAGAACTCCATGAGTGCTTTTCCGATGTTGTTCATCATCGCAGGGTCGATGACGTTCGGCGTGCTGAAGTCCTGGCCAGTATAGGGGTTCACGACCCGAATTGGGTTGGCGAGTCGCAGAAGCGAACGGAAATCACCGCTGCGCATTTCGGCTGTCGGCACATTCGCGAGCTGGGCCACCTGCTCGCTGAGACGGAGTCCTTCATAGCTGAGGAAGAAAAACGTCCTGTTCTTGACGATGGGTCCGCCGAGGGTGCCTCCAAACTGATTTCGTTTGAAGCTGGGGGTCGGCTGATTCGGCGGGCTGAAAAAGTTGCGGGCGTCGAGAACCTGGTTACGCAAAAACTCGAAGGCGTTACCGTGGAACTGATTCGTACCGGACTTCAGTGTCACCAGCACCTGGCCCCCCGAGTTGCGTCCGTTTTCCGCCGAGTATGTTCCAGTCAGGATCTTGAATTCTCGAATGGCGTCAACCGAAGGACGGAAGGCCGGAGCGCTAAGCAACTGGTTGTTGTTGTCCAGACCGTTAAGTGTGAAGTTGTTGTTCAACTCGCTGGCGCCGGCGACATTGAACCCGCCGCGAAAGCTGAGCAGTGATCCTTGTGCAGCGGGAGCGACACCAGGCACCAGCAACGCCAGCGAGTAGAACTCGCGGCTGTTCAGAGGCATCTCGACGACCTTGCGGTTGTCGACCACAGCCCCGATGGAAGAGCTTTCGCTCGTGACCAAGGGCACGGTCGCGCTGACCTCGACGGTTTCGCTAACCTGGCCTACCTGAAGAACGAAATCAAGACGGGCCCTTTGATCGACCTGCAAGGTGATTCCGGACTGCAACTCCGAACGGAACCCGGCCATTTCCACCCGGACCTCATATCGACCAATGGGAAGCAAGGGGAGCGTGTAATCAGCGCCCTCGCTGGTGAGTGCGCTTCGTTCGAAATTGGTGTCCAGGTTGTGCGCGGTAACTTTGGCTCCGGCGATGGCCGCACCGCTCGAATCTTTGACCTGGCCTGTGATAGTTGCCACCGGGTTTTGGGCGAACAAAGCAGTGGTGGACACTGCAAGTAAGATGGTGAGACACGTAGCGGGTCTCGGGCACATACTTCGTACTCCTCTCGAAAGTTTTGTTGGCTCGAGCGGCCGTTATCGCGCGGCTCGAGAAACCCGGCGTGGGGCAGAGTTGCGGTAAACCGTACCGCTTTTCATCACAAAGACTACTCGCTTAACTGCGGTGATATCGTCAGCCGGGTTGCCTGCTGTGGCGACGAGGTCCGCCTCCAAACCTGGAGCAATCGTGCCGATACGATCCTGCAATCCCAGGGACTCGGCAGATACGGAGGTCGCGCTCACAATGGCGTCCATGGCCGGCTGGCCACCCTTCAGCACGCGATGAAGGAATTCGTCGGCATTCGTGCCGTGAGCTCCCGCAACGGCATCGGTGCCGAAAACAATCTTGATCTTGCGAGTTAAGGCGCGCTTCAGGGTGTCCACCCGAATCGGCAGCGCTTTCGCCATCTCGGCAAAGCCTTGCTCGGTGTAGTTGCCGATGCCAAGGAATGCCGGCTTGTTCGCGGGGTAGTGGAACAGTGTGTGGAAGTTGGGGTCGAAGTACGTGCCGCGTTGTTCCATCAAGTCGAGAACTTCATCGGATAAGAACGTCCCGTGCTCGATGACGGTGCAGCCTGCGAGAATCGCAGCTTTCGCTCCGCCGGATGCATGCGCATGAACAGCGGATCGTTTGCCTAGCTTCTTCGCTTCACCGCACGCAGCTTGAATCTGCTGGTCGGTCATAGTCTGGTCGCCGCCATCTCGAATGCTTTTAGTCGAGAACAGCTTCACCAGGTCAACACCTTTGGTAACTTGCTCGTTGACTCGTTTTCGGATCTCGTCCGGCGTTCCGCTGCGCTCATTGAAGGGAGCGCCGGAAGTGAGGAGTCGAGGTCCAGGGATTACGCCGCGATTGATCGCATCGCGTAGCGGAATGTCGGTATCGGCGCCGAGGCTTTGAATCGTTGTGAAGCCCGCCATTAGCGTTTCGTATACATTGGCAGCACCTGCGGCCATGAACTCGGCCGGTGACTCGTTGCTTGTTTCCGCGCGGCCATTTTTGTTGAAGTGCCAACCGATATGGACGTGTGTGTCGATCCAACCCGGCATGAGTGTGGCGTTGCGAAGATCGTAATCGGGAACCCCTTCGAAACCGTCGACCACTTTGACGATCTTGCCGTCTTGGATCACCACGGTTGCGTCGGATCGGCGGCCGCCCTTGCCGTCAAGTATCGTGCCTGCGTGGATTACGATCTTCGTCGTATCCGCACCGGCGGAAAAGGCGAGAAGAAGAAGCAAAAGTGTGGTTCGCACCGTGGTCATACCTAGCTTCGTTTCGGCAACTCCTTCGCGAGACTTTCTGCCGATCGCAGAGTGAGCGCGACGAACGTGAGCGTGCCGTTCGTGCAGCCTCCGGTTGGAAGCGTCGGTGCACCCACAACATACAGGTTCTCGTGATCGTGCGTCCTGCCGTAGCTGTCCGTGACACTGTCAGCCCCGCTCACGCCCATGCGACAACCGCCGGCCGGGTGATCCTGATAGGGCCCGTCGGCAACGCGAAGCAGTTTGCCGCCGTTCGCGCCGGCAACGCGCTCGAAGACCTTCGTGATGTGCTCACGAGTGGCCGGAATACGGGCTTGGGCTGCGGGATCAAGCCGGTGTTCGATCTTCGGCATCGGGTCCCCGAACGAGTTCTTGTTGGATTTGTCGAGGGTCAGGCGGCTATCGCGGTCGGGATGCGTGTCGAAGTAGCTTCGGAGCCGGGCAGTGCCGTTGGCCCTCGCTCGTGTGCGCCAGTCGCTGAGCAGGTCATCACCGAGCAGGAGGTTACCTTGGGTGTCCTTAAGCCGCGGTTCGCGACCAACGCTACTCTCCCAAATACGGAGATCGTGGCGAACGAATGGATTCTTCGAATCGCATCGGAAGAACTGGCGCGAGAGCAAAGCAACGGTCTCATTCATGCCGGGATAGATGGGATGCGGGACTGTCATCTGTGCCGTCACCCAACCGTGCCCCGTCATGAAGCGACCCACACAACCGGATTTGTTTGCCAGCCCGTCGGGAAAGCGGTCGTTTGCCGAGAGCAGCAGCAGATGGGGCGCCCAAGTGTAGCCGCTCGCAAGGACGAACAGACGTGCTCGATACTCGAGTTGCTTTGAAGGATCGCGACGATCGACCGCCTGTGCTGCGACGATACGCGTTGAACGGCTGTCCATGACGAGCTTCCGAACCAAGGTTTGCTCGTGCAACTGAATCTTCTTCGCCGATAGTAACCGCTTATAGGTGAAATCGGGCGAGTATCTGGCTCCCGTCGGGCAGATCGCGCACGTCTTGCAGCGAATGCACTCATTGCGGCCATCGTATGGACGAGTGTTCTTCGCCATCGGCGTAATCCAGAAAGGGATGCCGCTCTTCTCTGAGTGCTCTTTCAAAACACGCAGGTTCCAAGTGAGCGGCATCGGAGTCATCGGATATGGCTCGCTCCGTGCGTCTTCAGGAAATGGACCCGGTTCGCCGGCAACTCCAATGCGACGCTCTGCCTCGCAGTAGAACTTTTCGAGTTCAGCCCATTCGATGGGCCAGTCGACCGCAAG
>DASQVJ010000724.1:0-5760 GCA_035640835.1 Bryobacteraceae bacterium | reverse complement strand
GCTTCGAGCACCGAGATATAGGCCTTGACGGTAGCAGCGGCCGGAGCGACACCGGATGCAGGCACACCGTCCTGGACCGCGGGATTGGTTCCACCACAACCGGTCGCATACAGCTGAACGACTTCACCACGTCGAGCGCGCGCGCTCTGCGAATTGACCGTGTTGTTTTGGTTGAGAGCAATCGCCTGCAGAGGACCACCCGGGGCAGGGTCGCTTGTCGCGAGTCCGGGAGCAAAATCGTAAACGCTGACGGTGCCGCTGGCTACGACATTAGAACCGGATAGAACTTGAATCGTTTGGGGACCACTTTGGGCACCAACAGGAACCACAAAGTTAATCTGCCCGGTGCTCACGAAGTAAAGCGGCGCGTCTGTGCTTCCGATTCTCACGCGCAGGCCGGCCAACTCGCGAGGCATCGGGTTCAATGTTGAGGCTGCGGTGGCAGTAACGCTGCCAAAAGAGCCGTACGCGCTCGCGATAGAGCCGGGAGCTACTGGAAAAGTGCCGGTGAGGTTCGCATAATTCACCACAACAACCCGGCCAGGAGTCGTCTGTGCGAGACAGGCAACACCGATCGCCATCATCGCAATCGACAAGGCAAAGGTTCTCATCTTCGCTCCTTGAAAGGACAATTGGAAAACTTGCTGATATAGGGCGGTTTTTTCAAAAACTTCCGCGGAAATTAAGAAGGGCGCGGAACCACCGCCTATGAGGGTAACAATGAGTTAATTACAAACATGTGACACAGAAGTGAAATTCGAATGAACCCGTTTGAGGCTGCTCGACACCTCAAAAAGGGTGAATAGTGGCATATATTATGCCTAACTACTACTTCCCCGTGGTGGATAAATTAGCTGAATTTCACCGACTCTCGTCGACAAAGATTGCGAATTGAGTCGCTTGCCGGTATCCCAACTTTCGATAGAGCCGGAGGCCGGCTTCCGTGCTCTGAAGAGCGCTGCGGCACGAGCCGTTCCTAGGCGCCTGGTCCTCGATTGCGTGACGGACGAGACGTTCGGCAAACCCGTGCCTTTGGTACGCGCCCACGGTGCCAACCGAGTAAATTCCGATCACTCCATCGGAGACAACGGTCGCGAGGATCGAGACAGGATCGCCATACAGATATCCGATGTAGCCGGTCATAGGTCCATTCCATGTGCTCTCCGGAGCATAGATCGCGCTGGCGATCGGCATCGGCAGTCGGAACACCTGGTTCGAAAGCAGCGCGAAGTCGCAACGAGTGCGGGAATCGAGAATCGGGAGTATGTCGAGGTCGGGCAATGGCCGTACAGGAGCCGCAAGCTCCTCGGCAACGAGACCCGGAGGCTCGGCGACCATTCTCAGGTTGGCCCGACGGAACAGATCAGGAAGGTAGCGGCGAGTCTGCGAATCAAGCAACTCGACACAGACCCAAAAGGACCATTGAAGCCCCCGCTGTCGAAAGTAGACCTTTGCTGTAGCGATTCGAAGCTCGAGTTCTTGCGGAGTCTTTACAGGTGCGGTCAACATCGCGGAATTAAACACCGAGAAATTGACACCCGACGACGTCAGCACCAGACCAGGATGCTCGCGCACCTCACCCAGCGGAGTGCATCGGGCGTAGCATCGCATGGCAGCCCGCAGGTTGGCTTCCGCCGCCTCGAAAGGCTGCATCCCGGGATTAGAGCAAAGAGATTGGGTCAACGTCAATCACCAGGCTCGTCGGGCTCCACCGATTCTGCAGCGCATGAGAGCGGAGTCTCGAGACAGTCTCGTGCAGATTGGTTCTGCTGTTCGCTTTTAACAGCAGTTGGTATCGGAACTCGTCCAGCAAACGAGGAACAGGTGCTTCAGCGGGTCCCATAACCTTTATTTTCTCGGGTGGAGGGGTCAACAGGTGTCCCAACTCGGCCGACATGCGGAGTGCCTCTTCCTGCTTCTGATGACGAATCAAAACGTTGGCGAGCGCGCTGAAAGGCGGATAGCGCATCGATTGACGGAACTGCAGTTCGCGGGCGTAGAATCCGTGGTAGTCCTGAGCCGCCGCCAGGCGGACAGCGTAGTGATCGGGGTTCAGCGTCTGCATGAGCACGTGGCCGGAAAGGTCGCCCCGTCCGGCTCTGCCCGCGACTTGAGTCAGCAACTGGAACGTGCGCTCGGCCGCCCGGAAATCGGGTACTCCTAAGCCGATGTCGGCAGCCACTACACCCACAAGTGTCACGTTCGGAATGTCGTGCCCTTTCGCGATCATTTGTGTGCCGACGAGGATGTCGTAGCGATGTTCGCGGAACGACTGCAGGATGGTCTCGAATTGTCGTTTGCCTGTGACCGTGTCGCGATCGAGCCGGGCTATGCGGGCCTTTGGAAAATGCTGATGCAATTCATCCTCGACCTTTTCGGATCCCGTGCCAAGAAATTGAATATGTTCGCTGTTGCATTTCGGGCAAACGGACGGAGGCCGTCGCGAAAACCCGCAGTAATGACAGAGCATCCGTCGATCACCGCGATGGAAGGTGAGAGTTACAGCGCAATTGACACATTCGAGACGTTCGCCGCACGCACGGCAGGCAACGAAGCTCGAGTAGCCTCGGCGATTGTGAAGCAGCATCACTTGCTCGCCGATCTCGAGCTTCTGGGTAATGGCTTCGATCAGCCGTCCGGAGAAAGTCTGTTGCTTGCGCGTCTGCAGGAACTCTTCTCGCATGTCAACCAGCTCGACTGTCGGCATCGGGCGCTGCTGAACGCGGTCGGGCAACTCGAGAAGCTGATACTTGCCCTTTTGTGCATTGAACCGCGACTCGAGGCTCGGAGTCGCCGACCCGAGCACGACGGTAGCGCCGACTGCTCGCGCACGCATGATCGCCACATCGCGGCCGTGATAGCGGGGAGTTTCGTGCTGCTTGTAGCTGCCGTCGTGCTCTTCATCGACGACGATCAGCCCAAGCTTCTGAACAGGAGCGAAGACTCCCGATCGAGTTCCCACCACCACTGTCGCAGCGCCCGAGCGGACTCGCCGCCATTGTTCGGCGCGCTCGGCATCGTGGAAGGCTGAATGGAGAATCGCCACTTGATCGCCGAATCGGCGGTAGAAGTGGCCGGCAACCTGGGGTGTCAGCGCGATCTCGGGGACCAGCAGCAGCGCGCTCCGGCCCATTGCCAGCGTGGCTTCGATCGCTCGCATATAAACCTCGGTCTTGCCTGACCCGGTCACACCATGCAGCAGAAATGTTTGGAACTGCTGTTGGCGAACGGAGGCGGCCAAGGCATCGAACGCAGCCTGCTGGGCATCGTTGAGCTTTTTGGGAATCTCGGACGTGGACGAATAGGCGAGAGGCGATTCGAGAACGAGCGAAACAAGCTCCTTGCGTGCCAATGCTCGAGCGGACTCGCTTGCACCCTTCACGATCGTTGCGGTCTCGGCGAGGTTGTGCGACCCGGGGTGCAGCTCGAGGAACGACAGAAGTTCGCGCTCGGACTTCTTGAGCTTTGCCGATTCATCGCGACGCACAAACTCAACCCGGAGGCGCTCGGCGGACGCACGCAGGGGATCGCGTTGAGCCACATTGTCCTCGGCGGATACGAGCCCTTTCGATTCGAGCGACTTCAGGATTCGTGCGGCGCCAGGAACCTTGCGCGTGATGTACGAGGCGCTCAGTTCCTTCGGCTCCAGCAGACGGAGGATCTGCGTTGCTGCATCCGCCTCGTCGCTGACAAGAAAGTACTGGCGCGCGATCTCCCGGCCGCGTGGAGTTAAGCAGTAGACTTTGCCGCTCCGCATTTCTCCGGCCAAGGGGAGCATCGACTTGAGGACTTCCCCAATGGGCGCGCAATAGTAGGATGCAATCCATCGGCCCAACTCGATCAACGCAGGGTCGAGTACGGGCAATTCATCGAGCAGATTTAGAGCGTCGCGAGCTTCGGCTTCGGGCGGTTGTTCGTGTACTCGAACAATGACTCCAGTGAGCTTGCGAGAGCCAAACGGAACCACGAGGCGCGAGCCCTCGGCAACCCGGTGCCACAGGGTCTCAGGCAAGCGATAGGTGAAGGCCTGGTCGAGCGGAACGGGCAGCGCAACGTCAGCGAACACGGCTTGCGATGGTGCGGAAGGTGTCGCGCAGCGCAGGATAGAGCGCTTGATAGGTGCCGTGTAGCTCGCGGTACTGCCTCACTTCATTCTCATTTGGCTCCAGGCAGTCGGCTTCCCGGATGACGGCGCGGCATGCTTCGGGCACTGACGCGAACGCTCCTGTTCCCACCATTGCGAGGATAGCCGCTCCAAAGGCGGATCCTTCCTGGGACTCGAGTGTCACCACGGTGCGTCCAAACACTCCAGCGAAGATTTTGCGCCAGATGGGGCTGCGGGCTCCTCCACCGGACAGGCGAATCGATTGCACATTGCCGCCGAGTTGCTCGATGATGTCGAGACCGTCCTTCTGGCTGAAGGCAACACCCTCCAGGATCGCTCGGACCATGTCGGCGCGGGTGTGCTTGGCGGTGAGCCCCACAAAGGCCGCTCGAGCTGTGGCGTCGAGATGAGGTGTTCGTTCACCCATCAAGTAAGGCAGCCAGAAGAGCCCGTCGGCACCGAGTTCGGAGGTAGCTGCCTCGCGACCGAGGACGTCGTAGTCGACGTCTGGTGCCAGTTGATTTCGAAACCATTGGAGGCTCAGACCCGCTCCCTGCGTGACTCCCATGACGTGCCATTTGTCGCGAACCGCATGACAGAAAGTGTGCACGCGACCCGGGGCGTCGTATGCGGGTTGTTCCATGTGCGCGAACACAACGCCCGAAGTCCCAAGAGTGCACGAGACCAGTCCGGGCTCGACGATGCCGTTGCCCACAGCACTTGCCGCTTGATCGCCCCCACCGCCGATGACGGGAGTTCCAGGTTGCAGTCCCAACCTTGTCGCGACGTCTGCCCGAACTGTTCCTGTAACCTCTGCCGACTCGTACACCTTCGGTAGGAAAGATCCCGGAATGGCCAGGCGGGACAGCAGAGTATCCGACCAGCGGCGATGCACAACGTCGAACATCGACGTACCCGAGGCATCGGAGACTTCAGTCGCGAACTCGCCGGTTAGTTTAAAGCGGATGTAGTCCTTGGGCAGAAGCACCTTGCGAATGCGTTCGTACTGCTTAGGCTCGTGCTCGCGAACCCACAGGAACTTGGGCAGCGTAAAGCCCGTGACAACCGGATTTGCGGTTGCTTCGAGCACGAACTTCGAACTGAGGCGCTCGTTGATGGCGTCGACCTGTGCCTGGCTTCGTTGATCGCACCAAATGAGTGCCGGCCGGATCACCTCGTGTTTGGTGTCGAGCAGAGTCAGACCGTGCATCTGGCCCGACAAGCCGATTCCCTTCACGTCGTCGGGCTTCGCCGCGGCAGCATCGAGAACGCCTTGGATAGCACGTTGGGAGGCGGCCCACCAATCGTTTGGGTCCTGCTCTGCCCACAGAGGCCGGAGCATCAGCATGTCCTGGTGCGGTGCGGTAAAGGCGGCTTTCAGCTTTCCCGCTTCATTGATGAGAAGTGCTCGGGAACCGCCGGTCCCGACGTCCAATCCAAGCCAGTACATGGGTTATCGTGCCTGCGCAGGCCGCTGCTGAAGCGGCAGGTATGCGGCGCCGAACAGACCGGCTTCGTTGCCGAGAGTCGCCTTCTTAATGGACGTCTTGGAGTTGCGGTACGTGAACGAACGGCGCTCGACTTCGGCAAACATGGGAGGTGCGAACTGATCCCAGGCGGCGAGAACTCCACCACTCAACAAGTAAAGCGGGAAG
>DASQVJ010000723.1:0-5648 GCA_035640835.1 Bryobacteraceae bacterium | reverse complement strand
TTGACCGAAAGTGCGCTCATGGCGCTGCTCGGGGGAGCGGCGAGCATCGGTGTGGCATACGCTACGGGCAACGTGGTGGGACAGTTTCTTGGCAGTCGCGAGAGTCTCCCCATTGAGGTTCCCCTGGACTACCGGGTCCTGTCGCTTGTGGGCGCCATCACCGTGGCAGCCCTCGCCATCTTCGGGTTGTTCCCGGCATGGCAGGGCTCGCGGCGGCTTTGTAGTGCGTGGCTGAAGCAGGGCGGGGGTAGCATCGGCACTGCACAGAGCCGTAAATGGACCAGCGGTCGCGTGCTTGTAGTCGCACAGATGGCGATGTCGGTCGTGCTCGTGATGGCTGCTGTGATCTTCACCAGGAACCTTGAATCTATCCAGACAGCGGACCCTGGCTTTGAGAAGCGCAACCTGGTCCTGTTTGGCGTCCGGCCTGGTACATCGGGCTATAAAAATGAGCGCCTTTTGCAGTTCTATTTCGATGTCGAGCAACGCTTAGCGCCGACCCCTGGAGTTAAGCGCGCCGGCGTGGCGTTCTTTCGGCCGATGAACATCGGAGGGTGGTGGGAGAGAGTCCAGCTTGCCGGTCAGACGGAGATCTACCAGGCATCCATGAACGGCGTCACACCCTCTTATCTGAGTGTGTATGCACCGCAGATGGTGACTGGCCGCAACATCACATGGGCGGACATCCGGACCGGGGCGAAAGTCGCTGTCATCAGCGAAGACCTCGCGCGGAAGATGGGCGGCCCCAGCGTGCTCGGCCAGAATCTCTTGACAGTCGACGGACCGCCCGGCGCTAAGCCGGTTCTGCATGAGATCGTCGGCATCGCTCCCGCTATGGCGGTGACCTCAATGAAAGAACGGCCCTATGCGGTGTGGGTGCCGCTGGGGCGGGACACTAAAGAAGCAGTCATCGCGGTGCGGACATCTCACCCTCCAGCATCGGTTCTGCCGGCCATTCGCAAGACCATGAGCGAGGTCGATCGCAATCTCCCCTTGGTGGACGTGGTCACGATGGAGGAACAGATTGCAAAGGGGCTGCACCGTGAACGGATGTTCGCGAGCCTGTGTGGTGGGTTCGGCATACTCGCGCTGGCGCTATCCGGCGTTGGGCTTTATGGTGTGATCGCCTACAGCACCTCGCGCCGACGGGCAGAAATCGGATTGCGGCTCGCGCTGGGCGCCACGCCGCGCAACGTGCTGTCGATGGTGTTGCGGGAAGGGCTTGTACTTGTGGTTGCCGGGATCGTCCTGGGCCTGCCCCTGGTTTGGCTCGGCGCCAAGTACGCACAGAAGGAGCTGTTTCAGATGAAGGTGCTCGAGCCGGCGTCTCTCATAACCAGCTTGGCCATTCTGCTCGCTGCGGCGCTGCTGGGGATCGGCATACCAGCGGCCAGAGCGTCGGCGCTACAACCTGCTGAAACTTTGCGGGAGGAATAGCGCAATCTCACGAGCGCCGCGGACTTCGGGTAGGCGACTCAGATGTTGGGAGCCTCGCTGGGAAGGCGGCGGCCCGCGGTCGGACCAAGTGAGCCTCACCGCCGCGAACTCTGGGGGACCTGCGAAGATCGCTACCAAGTGCGTTCGACGATCCTCACTTCGCAACTGTGGCACGAGCAGATCGGCGATTCCACGTTGGCCGACGGCATCCTCAACCGGCTGGTTCAGCAACGCCCATCGCATCGAGATGAGAGGCGACTCCATGCCTAAGAATCGCGGGAAGCCGAATCCATAGCACTAACCTCGGGGCCCTAATGGCCGGAGATTCAACGCTCAGACGATTAGGATGCTGTTTGGAGTTGGAATGCCGTCAGCCCGACACGACCAGGTGCGACCATTATCGGCTGATACGTGGAAGTTGCCCTTCTTATCGACGACAGCGAGTGCCGAGCCATGCGTGGCGATGCAACCAGTGTCAGCGATGCCGTCGAGCCATGCGGGCAGGCCGGTGCGAGCGCTCTCACTGAGTGATGGTGAGTTCCTGGTCAAGCGTCCCATCGGAGACCATCGCGCTTTGTAGCCACAAGCACGGGAGAAGTCACAGTATCCTATCCCTTATATTCGTGATGACTGGTCGTGACCGCCCGCGATCGAATCGAGCTCTGCGATCGTCTCCGGAGAAAGTTGCAGCGCCGCAGCCTGGAGATTCTCCCGGAGATGCTTGACCGAAGACGTGCCGGGGATCAGGAGAATATTCGGTGCGCGATGAAGCAGCCACGCGAGCGCGACCTGCATCGGAGTCGCGCCGACAGATGCGGCAACCGCGTTTAGTTCCGAGGATTGCAACGGGGTAAATCCTCCCAGCGGAAAGAACGGCACATACGCTACACCGTGCCTTGCGAGCTCGTCCACAAATGGATCATCCTCCCGCTGTGCGATGTTGAAAAAATTCTGCACGCACACGATCTTGGATATTTTCTGCGCCTCCGCAAATTGCCGCGCCGTCACATTACTGAGACCGAGATGACGGATCAGTCCCTGACGCTGGAGTTCGGCGAGCACGGTGAGCGGCTCCTCAATCGATCCCTCCGAAGGTCTCAGCACCTCACCCACGCGCAGATTCACGACGTCGAGCTTGTCCACGCCGAGATTTCGAAGATTGTCATGAACTGCCTCGATCAGTTCCTGGCGCGAAAGGGCGTGAATCCAGGACTTGTCGTCTCCCCGGCGGGCGCCTACCTTGGTCACAATCACCAAACCGTTAGGATACGGATGCAGAGCCTGCTTGATGATCTGGTTGGTCACGTGGGGACCATAATAGTCACTGGTATCGATGTGGTTCACCCCGGCGTCAATGGCTTCTCGCAAGACCCTGACGGCCTCGTCGGGATCGCGCGGAGGGCCCCACACTTGTGGGCCGGCCAGTTGCATTGCGCCATAACCCATGCGGTTCACGGTCAGCGAACTGTTTGCGAGCGTGAAGCTTCCGCCGAGATTGGTCTGGTTCGTCATTTGTTTCTTTCCTCGTTTCTGCTCAAACGCTTTCTGCCTGGTTGACGCACCCGGCACGTTGTCGATTCAGTCTTAGAAGTAGCGCACGTGTCGGTTTGCATCTCGATCGGCCGCCTGGCTTGGCCTCAAATAAAATGGAGACAGGCTCCGGTTGAATAGATAACCGGGGAGCGTCTCCGGTTGCAAGTATCTTTCCACATGGCGAAGAAGCGTTCACAAACCGCCCCGCGAAAACCGCGCACCGACGCGCAACGGAATCGTGAGCGCATTCTGGAGGCGGCGAAGGAGGCGTTCACCCGGTCCGGCGCCAATACCAGCTTGGACGACATCGCCAGGCAGGCAGGCGTCGGAGCAGGAACTTTGTATCGCCACTTTCCCACACGCGACGAACTTCTAGAGGCGGTTTATCGGACTGAGGTGGAAAAGCTGGCCGCAGCACAGCGGAAGTTCGCGGAGGATTTGGCCCCAATCGAAGCCTTGCGCGCTTGGATGCTGTTGTTCGTGGACTACATCGCGACGAAAAAGATCATTGCGCCAGCGCTGAATACGCTCGTCGGAGGTCCGTCGAAGGTCTTTGAAGCGTCGCACGCTCAGATCTTGGAAGCGATTTGCGCACTGGTGAAGCGCGCGATCAAGACCGGCGATATACGGAAGGACCTCGATCCATTCGATCTCCTTCGGGCTCTCATCGGCGTCGCCAACGTGGCAACCAGCCCTGATTGGCAGCAAAGCGCCAAAAGACTTGTGGACATTCTTATCACTGGTTCGCGGCCGATCAAATAGGCTTGGGAATCTGATTTTTGTCACTTCAGACTGAAGGCCGCCCCCTAAGGTTCAATCCATTGGCGACGGCATGGGGTCGATTCGGCGCGACGCAGTTCGCTTCAACAGTGCGGAGGGAGTTCAAACTGGTGCAACTTCCAGTTCGGTATGGCCCGCTACGAATCTAAATCGATTACTCCTGGACGGCGAGTCGTACCCAGCCATCGTGAGCGTCGCTCGGCTGGAAGAAGATCCGGAGTCGTTTCTACATACACCTTAAACAAGAACCTTTCTGCGTCGTCCAACTCCGTAAAGACTGCCTCGCCATGCCGCGGCAGTCTACACGAAAAGTACTCTGCCACGTACGTCTTGCAATCTTCGATCTCGTCCATTGTGTCAATAGAGGCTCGAAAGGACTCGTCCGGCTTGTACTCTCGAGTATGCATTTCGCGCTTATTCTACTCCCTTCAGGCGGCCACGTGGTTTGCCGCTGCCAAGGCTCCCTATAATTGCTTCTGAACCTTCGCCCACGTGTCCCGCAGTTCGACTGTACGATTGAACACGAGCCGCTCGGCCGTTGACGACTTGTCTGCGCAAAAATAGCCAAGACGCTCGAATTGATAGCGGTCGCCAGGCCGCGCATTTGCCAGCGACGGCTCGGCTTTCCCGTGCACGATTTCGAGGGATTTCGGATTTAAATACATCGTGGCATCTTGACCTTCCGGCGCGTCGTTTGGATTTTCAACAGTGAAGAGCTTGTCATAGAGCCGGATCTCGACCGGAATTGCCTCCGCTGCCGAAACCCAGTGAATGGTTGACTTCACTTTCCGCGTTGGCTGGCCGCTGCGCGTCTCTGGATCGTATGTGCAGTGAATTTCGGTGATCTCGCCCGTAACGGGGTCTTTGACAACGTCGTGGCATTTGATGATGTAGCCATACCGCAGCCGGACCTCGTTCCCGGGATACAGGCGGTGGTAGCCCTTCGGAGGCACCTCGCGGAAGTCGTCCTGCTCGATCCAAAGCTCGCGGCTGAACGGCACCGATCGCGTGCCTGCACTTGCGTCCTCGGGATTGTTGATGGCTTCCATCATCTCGACTTGGCCTTCGGGATAGTTCGTCAATACGAGCTTGAGTGGACGCAAAACCGTCATCACGCGAAGAGCCGTTCTGTTCAGATCCTCGCGGATGTAGTATTCGAGCTTTTCAAATTCCGTGATGCCGTTCGTCTTCGACACGCCGAGATTGCGTGCAAAATTTCGCAAACCTTGCGGTGAGTAGCCGCGGCGGCGCATGCCGCTGATGGTCGGCATTCGCGGATCATCCCAGCCAGTCACAACGCCTTGCTGCACGAGTTGCAGCAGCTTGCGCTTGCTCATCACCGTGTACGTCAGGTTCAACCGGTCGAACTCGATCTGCTGTGGATGGAAGACGCCGAGCTGGTCGAGATACCAGTCGTAGAGTGGACGATGGTCTTCAAACTCGAGCGTGCATATCGAATGCGTAATGCCTTCGATGGAATCGCTTTGACCATGCGCCCAGTCGTACATCGGGTAAATGCACCACTGATTGCCCGTGCGATGATGCTCGGCGTGCAGGATCCGGTACATGACGGGATCCCGCATGTTCAAATTCGGCGATGCCATGTCGATTTTGGCGCGCAGCGTGCGGGAGCCGTCGGGAAACTCCCCGTCCTTCATGCGCGCGAACAGGTCCAGATTCTCCTCGACGCTTCGATCGCGATAAGGACTGTTCTGTCCTGGTTCGGTCAGTGTGCCGCGCGTCTGTCGTACCTGGTCGCTGCTCAAGTCGCAAACATAGGCCTTGCCTTGCTTGATGAGCTCGACGGCCCAATCGTACAACTGCTGAAAGTAGTCCGACGCATAGAAAATGCGGTCGTCGAAATCGCCGCCCAGCCATCGCACATCCTCGATAATTGC
>DASQVJ010000722.1:0-5831 GCA_035640835.1 Bryobacteraceae bacterium | reverse complement strand
AGTCGTCGCCTGTTCGGTGCCCCACCTTATTGGAGAACCCTCCGGTAAGCATTGGATAGAACCCTCCGGTAAGCGGAAAAGGGCTCGAGGCAGCCACATTCTCAACGCCCGGCAGCGCGCGCAGCCGCTCCTGAATCGTGCGCACGGATGCGGCACGCAGCTCTGGCGTGCTGTCATCCTGTCCGTCCAACAGCAGGAACGTGAGCATGCGTTGCGGATCATATTCTGGCTCGATGTGCTGCAATGCGGTGAAGCTGCGCAGCATCAGACCCGACCCGGTGAGCAGAACGAGGGAGAGGGCCAGCTGTGCCATGACGCTGCCATTACGCAGCGCCCGCCCGCTTCGGAACCCAGCGCTAACGCCTGCGGCACGCAAAGCATTCATCAAGTCGGGACGTGAAGCGCGTAATGCCGGCGCCGAGCCGAAGATGAGTGTTGCCGCCAGGCTTGCCGACGCCGTAAATCCGAGGACGGCAGAATCGATCGTGATCGATTCCATGCGTGGGAGATTTGCAGGGGCGAATGCCGAAAGCTGGCGGATCCCCAACCACGCCACTGCGAGACCCATGAGCGAGCCAAGGCCTGAGAGCAGCAGGGATTCTCCCACCGTCTGCAGCACCAGGCGCGACCGGCTTCCACCCAGCGCCGCACGTACCGCGAACTCGCGCTCCCGCGAGGAAACCCGCACCAGCAGAAGATTCGCCACGTTACCACAGGCGATCAGCAGAAGGAATATCGCAGCTCCCATCAGGGAGAGAATCACGGGCCGGACCCCGGCCACCAGATACTTGTGCATTGGAACTACACGGATATGAAAGCCCGCAGTCTCATGATTCTGATCAACACGTCGTATACTCGATGCAATCGTTTCCACTTCGGTCTGTGCCTGTTCCAGTGTTGCCCCGTGTTTCAAACGTCCGATCACACGATGCGAGACGTTGCCTCGTTGAGCGGCATCGTACTCAATTCGCCCCGCCGGCCAGATATCCGGTCTGCCTTCTACGCTGAAGCCAGACGGAAAGTGCAGCTCGAATCCTGGCGAGAGTACGCCGACGATCTCGGCGCCGTTCGTTGTGCGATGACCGAGGATCGCCGGGTTCGCGCCGTAACGGCGCTGCCAATACTCGTAACTCAAGATCACAATCGTTGGCATGCGACGAGCCGCCTGAGCTTGCAGCTGTCCGTCCGACTCGAGGAAATCACGGCCAAGCGCGATTCTGGCGCCGAGCAGCCGAAAGAAGTTCGGCGTCACGACAGCCGTACGAACCTGCTCCACAGTGCCGTCTTCTTTAGTGAGGATCGACCGGAAAGTGAAGACGCCACCAACATCCTCAAAGGTCGTCCGCGCACCACGTCGCAGATCCAGGAAGTTTGCGTTCGACAAAAGGCCAGTCAGCCACGCTGCGCTTTCTGAACTCGCCAGTCACTAATACGAGTCGATCAGGATTTTCATAGGGAAGGGGCCGCAACAGTACAGCGTTGGCAACGGTGAAGATCGCCGTGGTAACGCCAACGCCTGAGGAAATGGCGAGTACTGCCGCGAAAACAAAGCCTGGACTCTTGCGCAGCGTGCGCGTTGCATATGCGAGATCTCGCAGCATATCTCAGCCTTGTGGACTGCAGCCCTCTTCAGGTTAGCTGCCTCCCGTTGTCGGTCGATAGCTGCGAAGCCGGAAATGAGCGCCTCAGCGGACAGCCCGCGATTTATTGTTCCGACCTGAAGAGAGCGCTGGCTGGCGAGAGTTGTATCCCTTAAGACCGGGGTGGCACTGCTTACCGCCGTCGTCCGCCGCCTCGGAATCCGCCGCCACGGCTGAAACTGGGGCTTGGGCTCGGACGATTCATCGTGGAGGACCGTTGCTGGTAGCGGTCAGCCGAGTAAGAACCGCGCTGGCGGCTTTGGAAATCGCCCTGAACAGCCTCAGGAGCGCTCGCAGAGTTACGCGCGGTGGTTCCTGCCTGTCCCGATGGCCTGTTCACGTTGTTCCAGTTGCCGTTTTCATATTTCTGCCATCCGTTCCCGGTGTTTCGGTAGACGTTGCCGTCGCCGCCGGCGTACATGTCGCCGCCTCCGGTCTTGCCGACAAATCCGCCGGGACCGCCGTTCCGGTTGACGCCGATGGCTCCGCCGCCGCCGGAACCTTGGATGGTCCCGACGGTCCCGCGCGCGTCAGAATAGTGGCGGGTCAACGCGCTCTGGCCGCCTTTTGAGACCACCGAGCTGCCCCACTGCGAATAACCGTCCGTACCCTGGCGGGTGAATCCTGCGGCTCCCGTGTACGGGTTGTATGCGCTGCCGGCCGATACGCGGCCATACGGGGTGGCTATAGATCCCGCGCGCGCGTAGGTACCCGTGTACGGGTTGTATCTCGCGGCACGGGTCGCGCTTCCGTACGGGCCCCAGACCGTCTGCGCGAAGCCGTACGCGCCCGTGGCCGAGTTGTAATAGCCCGCCGCGCCGTACGCATACGGCCGCGCGTAGTAATAGGGATAATACGGGTAATACCAGCCCGGGTAATATCCGATGTATGGCGGGTAATACCAGCCGGTGCTGTATACGACCGAGAATCCGACCGTAGTCCCCATGATCATGGCGCCTGTGTAGCCCGCCGTGTAGCTCGCCTCGATGGTGCCGTCGGCCGCGGTGGCCTGGTTCACGTACGTGACGTTGTAAACCGGAGCACTCGGAGGTATGGAGTAGATTTCGTCTGGAACCGATCTCGCCACGTCCCACGGCCCGTTCGGGCTCCGGCTGGTGAACCAAACGGCGTCTTGGCAGAGGTAATAGGTGTCGCCGACCTTGAGAACCTTCCCGGCCGTGTTGACGGCATAGGATACGCCGGTGCCTTCGATCGCTTCGAATTTCGGTTCACCGTCGTAGCTGACCTTCGCCTTCGCCGCGGCCGCGACGGGGTCGACGGTCGCTCGGGTCGGGATCTGCGCCATCAACACGGCGTCGTTCGCCTCTTCAGTCCCGGGGACGGAGGCAACAACGTGATACGCCGGGCTCTCGCGCGGGATCTTCGCGAAGTCTTCGGGGAGCGACGGCGACGCAAACGTCCACGGACCGTCGAGAGCCGGCGCGCTGAACCATCGCCCGGCGGTCAGGAAGTAGACCAGGTTCGTCTTGGCGTGCCGGAAGACGATGTTCTCCGTGTTCGTGGCGTACGACAACTGGGTTCCTGGAATCTCGGCATACGCCGGCTGGCCTTCGAAGAGGATTACCTCGGCCGGCTTCGCGCTGAACAGGACGTCCGGTGCGACGGCGCCGGATTTCACCGGCTTCAGGGGTACGAAATCTCTGAGTTGACTGAAGTGCTCGTCCTGCACCATGACCGTCATGTCCGGCGGAAGCGCCGCCGCCTTGCCCCACGGACCTTTGATATCGGGAGCCGCCATCCACTGATCGCCTGCGAGGACATAGAAGCGGCCATCGGCCGTGGTTCGGAACAGCGGCCACGCGGTGTTGAGGACGTATTCCAGCGTGGTGTTTCTGATCGGCACATAGACGGGGTCGCCCTCGACATCGACAAGGATGGTCGGCTTATACGCCACGAAGATCGGCGGTGGATCGTTCTTCACCGCGACGGCCCTGAACGTGTCCCGCTTCGGCGTACAAGCTGCGATGCGCTCGAGCGAGACAGCGAGGCTTGGAGGCGCGAACGTCGCGAGTAGTTGTTGCATGTTCGCGCTTTCGGTGGCATCGAGGGATGGGAAGTTCGCCCGTACCAGGGCGAGGTCGTGGATGTTTACGATGTGCTTGTCGTGATCGACGTCCGTTTGCCCGCGCATGGTTGCGGCACCCACCACCTCTTTTCCACCGGCGGGCGTGAGCGCGACGGCCATCCGCCACGTCATTTCCTTGAAGTCCTTCCACTCGTTCACCTGCGGCTGGAAAGTCAGGAGCTTGCCTCGGGCGTTCGTGAACTCGCGCGGCCAACCCGGATCCACTTCGGGCGGATTCGCCTCACTTGGTAATTTGGAGCCGGCCGCTGCCGCGGCTACAGCGGTCGCCTGTGCCTGCCCCGGCTTGAATCCCTCGTTGGTGATGTCGACCTGGATCTTCTTCGCGGGATAGCTGATCTGCATTCGCACTGGAACTACGGGTCCGGCCGTGAGTTGCTCGTAGTGGGCGCTGATCTGAATGGAACTCTTCTCGAAGGTGGTGTAGACCTGCGCGCGTTGGAGAAGAAGGGTGGACGCGTCTGCCCAGATCGCCATGATGTCGCCGGGCTCGACGACGTTCTGGACAGAGAGTTGAACGGTCCCGGGCAACTCGCCGTCGCCGCTCTTAACGCGCACGGTCCGCATGGCCGCTTCTCGCTGCGCGTCGTTCAAGTTACCGTAGGTTTGGGCGAGTTTGGAAAGCTGCTGGAGCAGGCTCTTCACCTCGTTGACCTTCTTCTGCGCGTCCGGTGGCGTTTGGGTTCGAACCATGGTGCGCTGGATGCGACCGGTAGGGTCGAACTGCACCTTGTCGATCCGGACACCGACCGACTTGCCGTCGATCAGGACCTCGGTCCGGCTGTTCCATTCGAGGTTTCTCACCGCACCGGCGTTCCGTTCCTGGGCTACGCCGAACAGCTCTTTCACGTTGTCCTGGGCGGTAGCGTCGGTAACTAGGCCGCACAGGGCCAAAGCCGAGAGTCTGAGGTGTATGCGGGCCGGCAGACGTCTTCCCATATGAATCTCCGAACGATCCAAGGAGAGGATTCTGTTCGCCACCGAAGCGATTGATTTTCTTTGTAGCCGAGATTACGGACGCGGGGGGACCCAGTTGCCTGACAGCAGCGTGACGATCAGGCGCAGGTGTTCAGAGATAGTTCTTGGCAACGTCACGTGTTTTCGGCATGAGAGCATCGTGTTGTGGAGCAAGGATGCTGCTGAAGATTGTTCAAGCCGGCGATCCGGCTCTGCGAACAAGAGCGCGGGATCTCAGAAAAGACGAATTGAGCAGTCCCGACACGCAACGCATCATCGAGCTGATGCGCGAGACGATGAGAGACGCTCCAGGTGTGGGTCTGGCAGCACCGCAGGTGGGCATTAATCTTCGAATCGCAGTGATTGAAGACAAGGCGGAATATCTTCGGGATCTCGGAGAAGAAGAGATCGTCCTTCGGGAGCGCACTCCAGTTCCGTTTCACGTCATTGTCAACCCGACAATCGAACTGGCGGATGCCTTAGTAGAGTTCCCGGAGGGCTGCTTGAGCGTGACTGGATTCACCGCTGTAGTGGGACGCGCTCGCTCTGTACGCGTGAATTGCCTAAATCACGCAGGCGAGCCGCAGGAAATTCGGGCGAACGGGTGGTACGCGAGAATTCTTCAACACGAAATTGATCACCTGAACGGAGTTCTCTATGTCGATCGAATGTACCCGCAGACCTTCATGACCCTGGAAAATTACAAGCGCACATGGAAGGATGTTCCGGTTCGGGAAATCAGGCGTCGCCTTACTGAAGCATCCTAACTGCTCGAGTGACGCGCCAGAGGTTAACTGCTCGAGTTTTCAGGCCAGAGGCTTACGCTCCACCGCGGGGCAGGATTCCGCTGGCTGGGATCATGGACGAGAACGTCTTCCCCTCGCGTAGCGATCAGAACGCAAAGTGAACGCGTGATGGTTTGACTGCCGGGTGCCGACTGATCCTCGTAGTGTCCTGTCAGATAAACAGCTTGTGACGTCTTAGTTACCTTCCACGATCCTGACAGACGAGAGACAGGCCGAGTCATTACCGCAGTCGCAGTTCTCCGGGAAGTACGAAGTGCGAGGACGAATCCGGCAGGCGCCTGCTGCAAGATAATCCTCTGACCCGAGGAGGTTCGAAAATGGCTG
>DASQVJ010000721.1:0-7981 GCA_035640835.1 Bryobacteraceae bacterium | reverse complement strand
TTCGGTGGCCTGGGTCGGATCGAAATCAGCCTCGGTCTCGCGCTTTCCTGCGTCGCCGTAATATCGATCGACCGCGTCGAGGATCTCCTGCTCCGGCGCGAGCACGGCGTCGACACGCAGGCCGGTGACGTTACGCACGGCGCTGATCGTCTCGAAATCGAGAGGATCCGCCATCGCGAGCGTCAAGGTCGAGTCCTTCATCGCGAGCGGCAAACAGCGGAACTGCCGCAGGAAGCGCGGCGAAAGCTTCTCGATCTCCGGCGCCACCGCAGGCGGGCCGTCGACGGTCACCAGGTTCACGCCGAGCTGATCGGACAACGCTGCCAGGACATCGCGATGCGCAATGAATCCAAGGTCGACAAGGATCTTGCCGAGCTTTTCCCCGCGCTCTTTCTGCAGCTCGAGGGCCCGCTCCAGATCCTCAGCGGTGATCTGCTTGCGCGAAATGAGTATCTCGCCGAGGCGCATTAGTTGATGTCTTGAATCTTCAGAGCGGCGTCGAGTTCGGTGTTTTCGCCTTTGAGCGCCGAGAGCAACGCCCGCTTCGGTGCCACCATCAGCACCTGCTTCGGCAAACCCGTGTGGTCTTCCCAGTTGAAGTAAAACAACGTGATCCCGAGCGCGATTTTCTCATCCATCGGAACCGTGTCCAGCGTCGCCGCCGCGTTCACCAGCAGGTCTCTCATATTCTTTTTCAATGCCACCAGGCGCGTGACCTTCTTCTGGTGAATCCGCTGTAGCTCTTCTTTTGTGTAAGAAGGGCGAAACGGTGAGAGATTTGCGGATGCGATCAGGTTTAGCTCGGTGGTGAAGACGGCACCGTAGCCGTCCAGATAAACACCTCGAGTTTGACCGAGAATCAGGAACGGATCGTCGAGCCCGAGAAGATCCAGGCGCCTGTCGATGTTCTTCTCGATACTCTCGAGCAGCGAGCGCTTGATGTTGTTTGCCGGGATGCTCTCGGCGAACAGGCTTGCGCCCACCAGCATCAGCAGAGCCAGCGCTCTCATTGTCCGGCTCCCGTACCGTCGTTGCTCGCGCGATACATGTAGCCCATGCGCTTCTGCAACATGTTGAAGCTCTCGCCCAGCGTCACCAGATCGGCCTTGTGGTTGAACTCCATGCGCTTCTGTTGGGCCGAGATCAGCGCCAACTGCTCCTGTTGCTTGCGCTCCATCTCGAGCATTCGCTGAGCGACCACCGCTTCTACCCGGCGTGCGACTTCGTTCTCGACACGCTTGGGATCGATCTGCTGCGCTTGTACAGCGGGAGCCTGCGGCTGGGGTTTTGTCGCGATCGCGTGAAACACGAGGGCCGCCGAAAGCATTCCTGCCGAAACGAAGCCAAGTCGCGCGCCGGAGTTCCACAGCTTTTGCCACCAGTTCGGCTCGAAGACTTTGTCCGAGACAAACGCAATCCGGCGTGGCGGCTCCTCGTCACGAACCGTTAGCAGCGCGGCTTTCGTCAGGCGCAGCTCTTCGAACTCCTCAGCGCACGACGAACACTCGACGATGTGACGTTCAGCCGTTTGCCGCTCGGAAGCGGAGCCTTCTCCAAATAAATAGTCTCGGAGATCCATGGGACAGCAGTTCATGACAAAGACCTCTCATTCATGTCGCGAATCGAAGTTGGAGACAGCGTCGTTTTCAGGAGATCGAGTGCGGTGTAGAGCCTGGACTTGACGGTGGAAACGGGACAGCCGAGAACCTCAGCCATCTCTTCGAACTTGAAGCCCTGGTACACCTTCAACACCACTGCCTCCCTCTGCTCCGGCGATAGCCTCGCCATCGCACTCTCGACTGCGAGAGTCACCTCGACCGGCAGCATATGTTTGCTGAATTCCCGGTCGGGCCGATCCTCTACCAACTCGCCTTCGGGCCGATTCCGGCGCAGCAACGAGTAAGCCTCGTTGTGCGCAATCCGGTAAAGCCACGGTGCGAAGCGGGCGGGATCCTCCAACTTCTTCAGGTTTTGATGCGCCTTCAGGAAAACGTCCTGGCTCAAGTCCAGCGCGTCTTCCCGATCTTTCACGAGCCGGTAAAGATAGTTGAAGATCTTCTTCTCCCATCGGGACACGAGGAGGTTGAAGGCGTCCACGTTTCCGCGGCGCGCCCTACCTATCAGATCGCGATCCTCAACTTCGCGAAAAATCAACTATTTCGGCTCCGTTCTGAGTTGATGACGCATACCACTGACAAAAAGACGAACGACACGAGGCATAACAGCTTTGTCCGTTGGGCTCTCCTATTTTCGCCCAGCACCGATTCCCTGTAACAACGGCGCCGAGGAGCAGTCCCATTGCTATAAAAGGCAATGGCGTTTCCGTTCCAAGATCGAGTCGAAGCCGGACGGACGTTGGCCGAATACCTGACGAAGTATGCTCACCGCCCGGAAACAGGAGTCTTCGGCCTGCCCCGTGGCGGAGTTCCCGTTGCTCGTGAGGTGGCCAGGGCGCTCGATCTCCCTCTCGATGTCTTCATAGTCCGGAAGTTAGGCGTTCCCGGGCATGAGGAATTAGCGTTCGGAGCTGTCGCGACTGGAGGTGTCCGCGTCTTAAATCGCGAGTTGATCCAGTCACTGCGCCTCCCGGAATACGTTGTCGACGATGTGTCGGCAAAGGAGTTAGCGGAGCTTGCCCGGCGCGAGCGTCTGTATCGGGGCAATCTGCCGCCGCATCCGCTTGACGGTTTGACGGCGATCCTGGTTGATGACGGGCTCGCAACGGGAGCGAGCATGGTTGCAGCGATTCGCGCAGCACGCGCAGGAGGCGCAAACAAGGTCGTTGTAGCCGTTCCCGTTGGTCCTCCAGAGGCCGTTCGCCAACTACAATTGGAGGCGGACGAAGTAGTTTGTCCTTACCAGCCGACCGCCTTCCGCGCCGTCGGGCTCTGGTACACCGATTTCTCTCAAACCTCCGACGAGGAGGTGCAAGCGGCTTTGGAAACGGCAAGCGCACGCCCGCCTTCCCGTTAACACAGTGACTTTAGCGGCAAATTTGGCCGGACTTTTCGCATTTTAAGAAGTATGTCTGTATCAGGAACCTTCGCACGCGAAGTCGTGATCCCTCCCGCGGGGATTGTTGGAGATCTGACTCTCCCACCAAAAGCCACTGGGATCGTTGTGTTCGCGCACGGCAGTGGGAGCGGACGCCACAGCAGCCGGAATCAGTATGTCGCGAAGGTTCTGCAGGACCGCGGCCTGGGAACGTTGCTGCTCGATCTGCTCACTGAGGAAGAGGAGCGCGTTGACCTCCGCACGATGCAATTGCGCTTTGACATCGGTCTGCTCGCGTCTCGTGTTCGAGATGCCGCGGTCTACATCCGGTCGTTGGCCGCGTTGAGGGATTTCTCGATCGGCTTATTCGGCGCCAGTACCGGAGCGGCTGCGGCACTCGTTGCAGCGGCGGAGTTACCCGAAGTGGAGGCGATCGTCTCGCGAGGCGGCCGGCCCGATCTCGCAGGTCCGGCGCTGTCGAGGGTGACCGCGCCTGTTCTGCTGATCGTCGGCGAGCAGGATCCACAGGTGCTGAAACTGAACGAAGCCGCCATGCAGGAACTCCAGGGACCGAAGCACCTAATGATCATTCCCGGCGCCGGTCACCTGTTCGAAGAACGGGGAGCACTCGAGCAGGTAGCTCAACTCGCAGCGGTCTGGTTCTTGCGCTATCTACGTGCTGGATGGCAAGCGATCAGCGCTCAGGGATCAGCTTTCAGCTCAAAACCCTGACGGACCATTGAAGACTACTCGCCGTAAGGAGGCAATCCTGCCTTCGAATCAAGCTGAAGGCTGAGCGCTGAAGCCTGAAAGCTCCTGCCTTTTACGTCAGCGCTTCTTCCCGCTGACCGAGTGCGAACCGCAACACCGACGTCATGGGCCTGCACTTCACCTGCTGCATCAGAGCCACGAAGTAGCGAACCACAATCGGGCCCTCGTCGCCGAACCAGTCCGTCAGCGACTTCAGCCTGCCATCGTGGAGCTCGAAAAAGACGCGATCGCTCCAGAGACACCAGCCTTCCGTGTGGTCCTCCTGCGTGGTGAGCACATCGCAAAGGTTATGCAGGATGCGCAGCCGGAAGGGCTCGTGGTATTGAGGCATGAACAGCACCGTGCTGTGACCTTCGCGCACCTCGGTCACAAACTCGCTGAAGGTCGACGCATTGGTGAGGTTCACGTTGGCGTTGGGCTCGTGGGCGTGACGATCGCCACCGGAGATAAGCGGAAGGCCCGTGCGCTTGGAGAGCGCCACCACTTGCCGGTTCTCGCTCCAGGGCCTCAGGCCATTCAGCTCGACAGCGTGAAAAAATACCTGATGTCCCGCAAGGAACTGGTCGAGCAAGGCGGCATGCTTCGCCGCGCCGATTCCCTTCTCATCCCAGCATGGGTGATTGAGGATCACCATGGTCTCAGGAAACGAGTTGAGCCACTCCAGAATTGGAGCGATGTGCGCCGGCTTCGGGTCAGCCGTGAACTGCTTCATCACATCGGCCGCGGCGTGAGCCTGCGACTTCGGTAGATTGTGGATACCCAGGTGAAAGAAGGAGTCGCCGAAAGGAACCGTCCACTCCGAGGAGATCGGCATGCAACGGTATTGGTTCATCGACTGAAGCGTGACTCCGGCTTCGATGTTGTCGTGATCAGTTAATGAAACCAGCCCCTTGAGGCAGAGCGTCTCTTCTACTTGACTCTGCTCGAGCTTGAGTGCGTCGCGGGCGGAGAGCGGTGGGGTCCACCAGCCGCGCGTAAAGTCCAGTTCGTAGCCGTAGTTCCGACGGAACTGGTCTTGGCCCCTCTTCAGCGCTCCTGCGAAGACAGGGAACCGTGCCGCGATCCTCGGAACGAAGCCGAGACTTTCGCGGGAGTACATCGTGTGACTGTGAAGGGAAACGCCAGTTCGAAATGACTTAGAAGCGGTACGATCACGCCAGAGTAAGTAGATCTGGTTTTTTATCACTTTCGTGTATCTCAACGTCAATCAAAGATCTCGCGCTACCGTTACAATCGAATCACTACGACATCAAATACTCGTGAGAAAAGAAACAGTACCGATTGGATAAAAATAGTACTTCTAAGGGTTTTCTCTTACCTCCGTCGCTGCTGACTGGACACCCCCTGGAGGCCCGGCGTTACTGTCGAAACCACATCAAAAATGATTCACGACAGCGTCACACCACTGTAACTGATCAGGCAGAGAATTGGAATGCAGAATGATACCCGAGCGGAGCCAAACCCTATTTCTTCCATGACGTTGGACCCGAAGCTGGGCGGTGGACAGTCGCGCTCAGCCCAGGCGGAGCCCCCGGACACTACAATAGTCGAAGTACTCCGACACCTCGCGTACAACCCCGGCGAACTGCTAATTCAGCGTTGGAACTGGAAAGCCTCGCTATTAAGCGCTCTTATTCGAGCAACAATCTACTTCTTCACGAATCTGACCCTGGGGTGGAGAGCTGCGGCCGGGGCGATGTCAGCCGAGTTTCTTTTCCGCATCGTAACGACTGGTTTTTATGCATCTCTGATTCAGTCTTTTCGAAAAGTCCAACCCGCCTGGGTGGCGTCACTGACTGTCGCCGCGATCTTGCCGCTGCTGTCACTTTGCGTGGAGTTTGTGTACCACACGCTGATTGGAACGCCCAATTTCCGGGTTAGCTTTCGATTCTCGATGGCATTCACCGCGCTCTCAGCCCTTTTCAATCTGTTCGCGATGCGGCGCGGAACCATCGTGGTGGGTCCAGGCCAACAGTCTTTGGGACGCGACCTTCGAAGCATGCCCCGGATCGTCCTCGAATTTCTCCTGGTGGTTCCCCGGGCCGTGGTGCGACTGTTTCGTGGTTAGATCAATAGCACAATGGATCGAATGCCGCTGAAAACCCTGCATCTGACAAACGCCTGGCATGCCACCTCGGGCGGTATCAAGAGCTTCTATCTCGAGCTCCTCAAGAGGGCAAACGAGCGTGGGCACCCGATCCGTTTTGTTGTTCCCGGCGAGAAGGATTGTGTCGAAGAAGCAGGCCCGTTCGGCCGCATCTATTACGTTGAGTCGCCGCCTGCGCCTCTGAACAACAACTATCGGATGATGTTCCCGAAACGCTTCTTGTCTTCGGATGGTCCAATTGTTCGAATTCTGAACCAGGAACAACCCGACGTCGTCGAGATCAACGATAAGTACACGCTTCCCTACCTGGGCGGTTTGATCCGAGTTAGCAAGCTGCGCGGGTTCGCCTATAAGCCCACAGTCATCGGCCTGAGCTGCGAGCGGATGGATGAGAACATGTCCGCCTACCTCACGCAATCCGGTCTCGGGCAGTGGTTCAGCAAGTGGTACATGAAGGCGATCTACTTCGCCCAGTTCGATCACCACATCACGGTCTCGCACCATGCCGCCGAGGAGTTGCTGCAAGCCTCGAGAGGTCACAAGGTGCAAAGAGGTGTCTGGGTAGCCCCCATGGGCGTGGATGATATGCTGTTCCATCCGAGCCGTCGAAGCGCAGAAGGCCGGCGGAAGCTTCTCGATCTCGTCAAAGGCGACGAGGGCACGACACTCCTGTTGTATGCAGGACGTCTGGTTCCGGAGAAGAATATCGGGCTCATTCTGGACACTCTGGAGAGAGCGGCCGATTGCGGCAGTTTCCGATTGCTGGTGGCAGGCTCGGGAAATCTGGAAGCGGAGTTCAAGGCACAAGCCGAGGCCCGCACGCCCGGTATGGTACAGATGCTCGGTCACATCAACGGACGCGAGGCCCTCGCGGATCTCTACGCGAACTGCGACATCTTCGTGCATCCGAACCCGCGCGAGCCGTTCGGAATCGCGCCACTTGAAGCGATGGCCTCGGGCATGGCCCTGGTCGCGCCGAACAGCGGCGGCGTCACCACCTACGCCCATAGCTTGAATGCCTGGCTCAGTCCTCCCGATGCCGAAACCTTCGCAAGCTCGGTGCGGTCCATTGTGCAAGATCCGCAAGCGAGCGCCGAGAAGCGTCGACTTGCTCGAGCGACCGCGGAGAAGTACTCGTGGAACATCGCCAGCGATCGATTCCTCCGGCTTTACGAAGAAATTCACGCTCGAGTTCAAGGAAACGTCATTCCGGACTCGTTGCCACCTGCGTTCTTGTCCACCCTCGGGAACTTTTGGGGCACCGAGTTGAAGCCTCGCACGGAGAGGGCTACAGGGTGGTTCAGCTAAATCAAGAGCAACACCTTCAGGTGCTGCCGTGGTTCACCAGCATGATCCAAAAGAGTTACGGCTTGTTCACAAGCCAGACATGCATATTTAAACAATTCCGGGGAGACTTGTTTCAATGATTCGGCCCCCCTCGCACATGCTTCGCCGCGACTGGTTGCGGCTGCTCCTGAGCGCTTTCCCTGTCGCTGCCATTGCTGACCGGCTCTCTGCTTCGCCCGCTGCGTTCCTGGAACGTGTGATGAAGGAAGGAGAACCCCACACGACGACGGCTGCCACTCGCCGGTACCGTGCCGACGCGATCATCTCGTTCTTCTCGGTGTCGCTCTTCTCACGCACCGACGTGGGTGGAGGTTATATGGTGGTCGAGAACCTGAAAAAGGATGATTGGTCCGCTGTGGCTCTGCAGTTCGCAGCCGGCTCGAACCCTGGTCGTACACGCGGCCTGAACAGGCTCGGCTTTTTTGAAGAACTAGTGACGGAGAAGGGGTCGGCGCCGGTGGAAACCTCGTACTTCGGCTTCATGACCTCGTCGAAGGAAGAGAGCTTCGCGCAAGCCAAGAAAGCTCTCGAAGCCTCAGGGTCTTCGATTCCATACACAGCGGCTCAGGGATCCGGCGGGGCCGATCGTCTCAACTTCAGCGTTCATCAACTTCAACTCCCGTCCACTCTTACGTACGCGGACGCGCCTGAGTTGATCGAACGGGTGCGCACCACTGTCGAGAAGAATTCGAATGTTGTGCGACAGGGGGACGTAGTGCCCGATCGAAAGAACGGTACGCCTCGAACCTTTCTGTACTCGCT